>CAZQKV010000084.1:0-4199 GCA_964593995.1 Candidatus Woesearchaeota archaeon | reverse complement strand
AATGGTTGCATTTGGACCAACAGTTTATGAATATTTATTTCCAAAAAATTTTAAAGAACAAAAGCTTTCTGAAGTTGAAAAAAAGATATTATATTGTGACGAAATTCCTGAGTTAGTTATTCCTACATTAATCTTGCCTCATCCAAGTTATATTTGGAAATTTCATCCAGGTTTTAATACAAGAATGTGGAAAAAATTATGTTCAGAAAAGCAAGAACCATATTTTAAAGCATTAAAAGAATTTCTTGAAAGATTTGATCTTTTTTCTTAAAAACTTTAAAATCATGTAATCAGAACCTTTTTATACACATAAAAATTAACTTTTCTATCTCACAATCTCGCAGGGATGCCAGAGTGGTCAAATGGGCTGCGTTTAGGCCGCAGTGGCTTAGTGCCTACAGGGGTTCAAATCCTCTTCCCTGCATATTATTTTTAAAAAACAATTTTAAAAAATTCAGAAAAAATCAATCCTTAAACTTATCAGATTTCTTAACTCTAATAATTGCGATTATTATCAACAATAAAGCTCCGATAATCAGACCAATAAACAATCCCTGCCTGGTTTTCCTAGAGATTTCACATTTTTCCTGGCCTGGACAATCAGGATCACACGGGTTGGTTTCACAGAAATCATCACTAATAGAACAATCATCAGGGCAAGTAAAGTGAGTCTCAGTTAATTCACAAACATTATTCCCACAAACTTCAGAAAAAAAAGCTAAACTTTCCCTAGCTATTGGTTTATCCCCTTTATAAATTATTAAAGTCTTAGATTCTCTAAAATAAGGAAGCATAAAATAAAAATGCACCTGATTTTCAATCACAGGCCTTGAAAAAGTTCCAGGAATTGGAAGCAGCTCATTTGGAACAAAAACATTTGTTTCAAAAACAACCCCCCCATTTTCATTACTAATTTCTGCTTTATAATCTGATTCTTTATAACCTATTTCAGACTTGATTGGCTTTAATATTATTTCATCTATTTCAATATTCTCATTTTTATAATCAAGACCAATAAAATAACTTTTCTTAACAGGAATACTTTCCTCAACCTCTTTTTCAATTTTAATATAATTTTGAATTAACTTTTCTATATGAAGTGCAGAAACTTGATTAAATTCAGGATACAAATCATACATAATTGAATTTTTTTCAGAAGACCGATATAAAGTAGAATATGTACATCCTTCAAAACAACTATCTGTAATATTATTCCATTTTAAACATCCTTCAGAATCACAATTTGGTTTACTTATTTTTCCTATACTATAATTTCCATAATAATCTGAATAAACATATTCATCTGCTAAACCTGCAAAAGTATGACCTAATTCATGCATTAAAATAAGCTTTGCATCCTCATGTTTAGCACAAACTTTAGCATAAGAAGATGCAGAACCACACAACTTATTACTATTTATTAAAACAAAGACATTATCATGATGACATTTTGAAGCTTCTTGCTTAACAATTTCATTATCACAACAAACAAGAGTCTCAATACCATGACAACCAATTTCACATCCTAAGTCCTGATTTGTTTCCACAGTTGAAAATGAAAACTTGTCTTGATTTGATTTAAATGGCTCAACATACAACAAAGAATTTCCTCCTGCAATAAGTCTTTTCGCATCGCTTTTAAACTCTTCATAGTCATCATATCCAGAAGGCAAAACCACAAAATTGATATTATCATCATTAGAATTTCCAACAATTATCTCGCACTTATCATTAGAAATCTCAAAACTTGCTAAAACATCTTTTTTATTCATAATATCATAAACTCCTTCTTGTTTTCCTAAAGAATCAAAAAATCCAACATAAACCCCATCATTAACACCATTATCATAATGCTTCCCATCATCAAAAAGATAAACACTTCCTACATTATTCCCTTTTTTAATCATTAAAATCAGGTCCTGCTGCTCTCTATCAACTGGATAAACAGCCTTAATTAAAAACAAAGTTCCTTCTTGAGAACTTGCAGGAAAAACTTCTGCATGAATCTCATCTTCAGGAATCGGATAATCTGGAAGTGCATCTCTTAGCTTACTTAAGTTGCCTAATAAAACAATTCCAGTAATAACCATAACAATTGCAAGAGCAATTACAATTAAACTTCTTAATGATATACTCGTAGCCATTTTGTGAAACCTATGTTTTGGATATTTACCTACTGTTCAACTAATTCAATAGTAGCATCCTCATTATCAAAAGAAATTTTATAATTCCAAACCTTATCATCAAACTTAACTAAACCTTTTTTCTCATCTTCCATATATGCAAAACCATCTGAACTTAAAGTTAATGCACTTGCCTCTCCCCATTTTCCTATATAAAATTTTATTTCTTCTTCTGTTAATAAATTTTTCATAAACTATAACAACCTTTTCAATAACTTCATATCCTTCAGAAGTCGCAACATCTGTTGAAACTTCTGCACCACTTGCAGCAGCATCTTCTTGTTCATCAATAATTCCTAATTTTTCATTAATCTCACTTAATTCTGTTTTTAATTTATTAATCTCTTCTTGAATTGGTTCATCATAACTAGCTCCATCAGGAAATCGTGACAATTCACCTTCAATTTCTACTTTTCTTATTTCTAAATTTCTTCTTTCTAATTCTTGTTTATCAACTTCTGGAGGCTCATCAATCTTCTTCTTTTCAGGAAGTTCTTTTTTTGCAAGAGCACCATATAATCTAGCTAATAAATACAATCCTCTTGCTCTAAAATTATTATTAATTCCTGCATTTGACAATTTTTCAAGTTTTTGTATGATTCCTAAAATCTTTTCAGAAGAAGGTATATTTTCTTTTTTAACTGTTTCTAAATTATCAACAAACTTCTCGCCCTCGCTTGCAAGCCCAATACTAATATCATTACCTAAAATTCCTTCTTCACCTAAAATTGACAAGTCAAATTCTTGCAAAATCCTGTCTTCTGTATCAGTATTTTTAACAACATTCTTAACACTATCTGTATCAACCCAGCATCTTATTTTAGAATCATCACAATAACCAACATCTTTCCACCTATCATAAGTTGAAGCAGTTGTATCATACATTCCATTATCCATAACTTGTTTTCCAGGATTTTCAGTTGAACAAACCCTAATAATTCCCGAATTATATAAATCAGGCTGAACAACATCTCCTAAACCTGCTTGCAAATTTGGCTGAGCCAAGCTTATGAATGAAGCAGTTCCTGCAATACACTCACTCTCTTTTTCAATGCCTGTTTTTAATTGCTCTTCTGCATACATATCTGACAAAGTATTTACAAAATAAGAAGTTGAAACTTTTCCAAATCCGCACTCTTCCTGCCCATTAACACTTATACACAACTGCTTGTAACCAGCAACAGTTGTAAAATCCTCTGCTTTATCAACACTTCCTCCTCTTGGGGCATAACCTGTATCAACAATATATCTTCCAGAAGAGTGTATATAATTCGATTCAGGCAAATCCTCTAAGTAAACAACATATTGTGCTCCCTGATCTTTTCCAGCATAAATATGATAATAAACCTTATAATGAGAAGTTGCAGGAATTGTTGCTGTTGTTAATGGATCTTCACTAAACCAAGCATGATACTGAACAGGGCTATCAGGTTCTATTAAGTCATCAAAAAAATCCCCTGAATTAGGATATCTAATAGACATAAAAGACTTGCAAACATCATCACCAATACTATCTGTTGACCTTCTATTAAATGCTTCCATAGAATTAACAGCATAATCATTTTTAAAATAATTAATTGAGGCCTGAGTATTATCCCACGCAGACTGGACAGTCAAATATTCTCCTCCACCACGAGCCCCCTGCTTGTAAAAGGTCTCAGCTATTCTAGGAATTAAGACATTTAAAAAAGGGCTTGCTTGTCTCCAGAAAAACTGGCAAGTATAAATGCTTGTAATTTCGTCACAAATCCCAACGTGCCTTCCTGTTTCTAAGCTCTCATTCAAGCACTCTCTAGCTGATTTTAAAATACTTAAATAACCATCAATTCCTGCATGAACTCCTGAAAGACAAATAGGAACTTTTATTCCCTCATTTGCATTAGGAAGACAAAGCAACAAGCTTCCAATTATTCCAGACTGAACAACATTAGCAACTCTATATTTCCCGCCAAAATCACACCTTGATTCAGGACAAATCACAGGGTCGCAGACATTAAACATTAAATTACAATCTGC
>CAZQKV010000083.1:0-4214 GCA_964593995.1 Candidatus Woesearchaeota archaeon | reverse complement strand
AATAATTCTGAAAAATAGCAAAACTTAAAAGAAAAAATAAGAAAAAAATACAATATAAAGGGATTGCATATTGCATATTTTGCGCAAAACGGAGTACTAAACAGATATGTTGCTATACTATTAGATGATTTGGATTCTCCTGCGAAATTAAGCGAGATAATCTCAAATACATTAAATAATATTGAAAAGCATACAATTTTTGTAAATTGGAGGTACAATAAAAGCCAGTTAGTAAAAGAATCCACAACTATCACTTCTGCGCACTCCCCTGAAATCTTCATTATTTCAGGGGTTGGCTCAGCTTCTAAAATAATAAAAGAATCTGAAGAATCTCTTATTAATATGCTAAATAAGTATGAACTACAAAAATTCTCAAAATTTTCTATTTCAACAGGAAATAAAGAAATATTATTCTTCAAAAGGCTTATTAGCTAATATAAATTTAAGTAAGACAAAACAAAATTAAAACCCAAAATGACATACAAATTATCGCCAACAACAATGAATCTAATGCTAGATTGTCCTAAATGCTTCTGGCTTCAACTAGTAAAAGGGATTAAAAGACCTGAGGGAATTTTTCCTTCTCTGCCTGGAGGAATGGACAGAGTATTAAAAAGGCATTTTGATAGATTTATGGAAAAAGGAGAATTACCTCCTGAAATTAAAGAAGAAGGAATCAGCAAAGGATATAAATTATTTGATGATAAAGCAAAATTAGAAATTTGGAGAAATAACAAGCAAGGCATGCAATACAAAGATGAAACATCTGGAATTTTATTAAGAGGTGCTATTGATAATCTTTTATTAAAAGGAAAGAAGATTATTGTTCTTGATTATAAAACAAGGGGCTACCCATTAAAAGAAGATACGCATGAGCATTATCAGACTCAAATGGACTTATATAACCTCTTATTAAGAAAAAACGGGTATGAAACAGAAGATTATGCTTATTTGTTGTTTTATTATCCTAAAGATGTAACTGAAACAGGAGAAATCTTATTTGACACAAAATTAATTAAAATTAAAACAAGTGTAAAACATGGAGAAATGTTGTTTAAAAAAGCAATAAAAATATTAAAATCAAAAAAACCACCAAAATCAAATCCTGAATGTAAGTTTTGTAAATATAGAGAATGTTAGAAAAAGAATAAATTATCAAAAATAGATTATTAAAAAAAATTCAAACTAACTTCTCAAAACATTTTTATATTCAAGTTTATTGTTTTAATCATGGACTTTGACAAAACAATAAAAAAAAGATCATCAATAAGAGATTATTATAATAAAAAAGTAAAAATTGATAAAGTAATTGATGCAATTGAAGCAGCAAACCTTGCTCCATCACCTGGAAACATTCCAATTTTAAAATACATTATTATAGAAAACAAAGAAACAATAAACCAGATAGCACAAGCTTGCCAGCAAGATTTTGTTGCTAATGCCTGTTTTTTAGTTGTTGTTTGTTCTGATAAGAAAAAAGTAGAGATAATGTATGATATTCGCGCAGAAAAATATACTAAACACCATGCTGGAGCAGCTGTTGAAAATTTCCTTTTAAAAATAACTGAAATGAAACTAGCAAGCTGCTGGGTAGGAGCTTTTTCAGATACTACAATTAAAAACATATTAAAAATACCAGAAGACATAGATGTTGAAGCTGTTCTTCCAGTTGCATACCCTTCTAAAATAAAAAAACAAGAACAAAAATCAAAAACAAGCTTAAACAATATAATTTATTTTGAAAAATACAAAAATAAATTCCAAAAACCAGAAAGAAGAATCAGTCATCATTAATTTAAACAGTTAATTTATTAATTTACAATCACTCATTAATTTACACAATTATAATTATTCAACCATACCCTAAGCCTCTTTCTAATCTCTTGCCTGTCTTTCAACTTTCTAACAAACCAGTGCAAATCAGAAGCTCCTAAAACTAATTCGTCCCTGTTATCTCTTAAAGATTCAATAATCTCACCAGAACATAAAAAATCATAATAAAAAATTAATTTCCTATCTTTTAAAACATATTCTGGTTCTCCACTACACCTTACCTCAATCCTATCTTTATTTGCTTCTAAAAATCTTCCTACTAGTTCAGAACCACCTACTAAAGATAAATCTAAACCTACATGCTTTTTTAAATATAAATCAGCAGATTCCCTTCCATTAAATTGAAGTTTATGTAGCATAAAAAACCAACTAGTAACCACTATTTAAAATTTATTGTTGTAGAATAGAAAAATCAGTAATCATGGATCTTTTTTTCTCTAGCAGCTAATCTTTCTAAACAAATTGCCTGAGAACCTCCTAATACAAAACAAGGGGTCTTTTTATATTTAGGATAAAATTCAACTCTCTTATAACTCTTATTATCAATATATAAATGTTCATTACGCTCCTGAATAGTGCAATTATAAAATAAGGCTCTGTCTCCTTTATTTAATCTAGCAGGTATCGGAAGCTCAAAATTAATCCCTTTTCCCCCTAAATAAAAGAATCATTCTAGTGAAATCAGGATTAAAAAAGATCTCAGAATCTTCAACTATTGTTTTTAATAATTTATGCATTTAACAAAACTTTTCAATTCCAAAAAGACATTTTTTTAAAGGACCGGTAGGATTACCAAGATAACAAAAACCATTTGAATCAAGAGAATCAAGAGCATCGCACTCCAGCTTCTTTTCGCCAGATTCAGAAACCCTAAGATAAGCATCTTGATTTAATTTGTTTGAACCATAAGGGCCCTTGCAATTAATACTAGCCTTCACTTCTATTTCAGACTTTTTCTCCTTAAGGGCCTGCTCTGCTCTTTCTCTCTGAATTGCCTCATAAACTTCCCTGCGATGAACCGGTATCTCTTTTGGTGAAGTTATTCCAAGGCGCACTTTATCCCCGCGAATATCAACAACACTAATTTCTACATTTTCCCCAACCATAATTGATTGATCCTTCTCTCTCGAAAGTACTAACATTTTAATATAACCTCTTGAAACTTTATAAAAATATCACTCCCTAAACCTTTATAAAAATTTATGAAATGTTAAATAATATAAAAAAACAAAAGAAAAAGAAAAAAAAGAAAAAATAAATTAAATCAGATTAAGGTTCGCGCACTACATCAATTCCTAATTCAGAAAACTCTGTATTTACTGGTTCTGAATGATAATCCCGAATTCTATGCTTACCTAAAATATAAGGACTTGATACTCCGGTCATAATAGTAATAACTCTAACGCGCCCTTCAAAATCTTTATTGATTCTTGCCCCGATTATAACCTGGGCTTCTGACGCAATATTTTCTGTTACTAATTTACCTATTTGGCTGAATTCTTCTAACTTCATGTCAGGACCGCAAGTAATATGAATCAAAGCTCCTGAAGCACCTCTGTAATCCACGTCTAACAATGGATGTGTCAAAGCCTGCCTAACAGCTTCACTAACTCTATCACTTGAATCAGCTTCTCCAATGCCAATAACAGCAACTTCTCCTTTTTTCATAATAGAAGATACATCTGCATAATCTAAATTAATTAATGATGGCAAGGTAATTGTCTCAACAATTCCTTTAATCATAGTACTAATTAATTCATTTGCAACAGCAAACGCCTGCTGTATAGGTAATTGTCCCGCAACATCAACTAAACGGTTATTATCAATAACAATAGCAGTATCAACATTATCTCTTAATTCTTGTAATCCAAACTCTGCTTTATCTATTCTTGCTTTTTCACACTCAAAAGGCATCGTAACAACACCAATAACAACTGCCCCAGTGTCTTTAGCAAGTTGGGCAATAACTGGCATTGCTCCAGTAGCTGTCCCGCCACCTTCGCCTCCAATAATAAAGGTCATATCTGCACCACTTACTGCTTTTTTAAGATCTGAAATAGATTCTTTTGCAGCTTCTCTGCCAATCTCTGCCTTACCTCCAGCACCAAGACCTCTTGTTAATTCTTTTCCAATCAAGATCTTATCATCTGCCTTAGTAATACTTAAATGCAAAGCATCTGTATTTGCTGCATAAACTGTTGCTCCATTAATTCCCTTGTTAAATAACCATGTAATTGCATTGCAACCAGCTCCACCAATACCAAAAACCTTAATATTAGCTTTGCCAGCTTTTAATCCTTCAAAGTTAATGCTATGAGTATCAAGATTATCTATTGCCTCTTTTGCAAAATCTAAAACCATTACTTTTCAAACACCTCCTT
>CAZQKV010000082.1:0-4226 GCA_964593995.1 Candidatus Woesearchaeota archaeon | reverse complement strand
TTGCTTCTTTCCAATATTCATAATAAGGGCCGATTATTAGCCCAGCTAGAAAAAACCAAACAAGATCTTCTAAAGGAACCCCAAAGATTAAAATTCCTGAAATCATTTCAAAATTCCAAGTATTTAAAATCCACCCCGGGGTTACTAATTCTGGGATCCAATAAAATAAAAATGAAACAATAGCTAATAATAATCCTGAAAAAACAGAATTAATAATAAGGTCTCTTCTCTTAAAATAAATAATACCCAAGGGGATTAAAAAAGCTGGAAAAGAAGCCCAAAAAGAATTCCACTTTAAAATAAAGTAAAATCCAAAAAATAAACCAAGTAAAAGAAAACCTATCAAAAAAAGATTAAAATTTCTCCTAACCTCAACACTCTTATTTGCTTTCTTTATTTTTAATTTCTTCCTTAAAACATCCAAATAAATAATTGATGCTATTCCTGCAACTGAGAAACCAAATAAAAAACTTTCAATTCCTGGCAAAGTATTGGTTATTGTCATAGGGAACCACCAATCACTGCTATAAATCGGATCTACAATCAAGCCCCCAATCCCAAATAAAAATGAAATAATCAGCATCTCTTTTTTAGTATCCTTTCTAATAAAAAATAAAAGACCCCATATAATAAATAATGTTAAACATCCAATCAAATAACTATAATGATACACCATTTTTATCTACAAACAAGACAACTATAAAAATCTTCCCTCGATAAAAAAACCCCAACCAAAAGCTTTATAAATAGTTTCTATTTATAAACCTTATAAACTCTATAATTATTCTCAAGTGATAAAAACAAAATGCCGGAAACAAAAACTTCACTGAAAATACAAAACATTGTCGCTACAACTTCTCTTGGAAAAGATGTCCCGCTTACTAAATTAGCTAAAACAATTCAGAACACAGAATATAATCCTGAACAATTTCCAGGGCTGGTTTTAAGAATAAAAGAGCCAAAATCTGCTGTCCTTGTTTTTTCATCAGGAAATCTAGTTTGCACAGGAACAAAATCAATTGCACAAGTTAAACTTGTAATTGAGCAGGTTATTAAGATATTAAAAAAAATAAGTGTTAAAGTAACTGAAAAACCAAAAATAACTGTCCAAAACATTGTTGCTTCTGGAAACATTGACATGAATCTCAATCTTAATTTTCTAGCACTAGAGCTTGAAAACACAGAATATGAGCCTGAGCAGTTTCCAGGGCTAGTTTACAAGCTTATTGAGCCAAATGCAACTTTTTTATTATTCAGCAATGGAAAGCTTGTTTGCACAGGAACAAAAAACAACCAGCAACTAAAAGATTCTATGAGCCAGTTAATAAAAACATTAAAACAAGCAAAAGAAAACCAGTGATTGAAAATAAGCAGTTCTAATTCAGGCTTTTATAATATAATAATTCTTAAAAAGAGATTTTAATAAACGAGGATATGGAGACTACTAAAAATATGGAATGTTATAGATACCATAGGAATAGCTCAATACAAGTAAAATCTCAAATTCCTAAGGATAAATTATATATTCCAAATAAAGGAGTTTTAAATTATGATAAAAATAATCCAAAAAAAAGGGTCTACTTTTGAAAGTGATGCAGATGCAATTAGAGTTGCAAAAGAAGTTCTGCAGGGAAGGAATACAGACATTTATACCTATGATAGGATAGCAGAACTTCCAGAAGATGAAATAAACAAACTTATTAAAAGTGCTAAAAAACTAGATAAATCAAATAGAGACTTTCAAAAAAAAGCAGGCTCATTAGTCATTTTAATAAATTAACCCCCCATTGTTTCATTTGTTTGAGATACATATTTTCTAATCATAGTATAAGAACAAATAATTATTTATAAATCAAGTTCCTTTATCTTTCATATGGTAGAAAAAAAGAGTAATGAAGACCTAATTATTGAAGCAAAAACTTTTTTTGAAACCTATAAAAAAGAAGTAGGAGATAGTATAAGAAAAGGTAAAAGAGTAGTTTTTGTTAATTTTGAAGACCTCGCATCCAGTTCTCCAACCCTTGCTGAGGCTTTAATTAGTCAGCCAGAAGAAGTTCTTCAATTGCTTGAAACAGCATTAGAAGAAACAAGACTTATTCAAAATCCAAGAATAAGATTCAATAACCTGCCTGGAACACAAAAAGTAAAAATTCGTGATATAAGAAGTCACCATCTTACTCAACTAATATTTTTTGAAGGGCTTGTAAGGCAGACTTCAGAAGTAAGACCTCAGGTTGTTAATGCAAAATTCGAGTGCCCATCTTGTGGGACAGTTATTTCTGTACTTCAAATTGAAAAAAAA
Source organism: Candidatus Woesearchaeota archaeon (assembly GCA_964593995.1). Taxonomy (GTDB): domain Archaea; phylum Nanobdellota; class Nanobdellia; order Pacearchaeales; family GW2011-AR1; genus ARS1285. Next base: position 1,924 of record CAZQKV010000082.1, on the reverse strand, counting down.
TTCAGAGAACCAAGCAGATGTTCTTGCGGAAGAAAAGGGCAATTTCGGCTCTTATCAAAAACAATGGTTGACGCCCAAAGACTTGTTATCGAAGAAGCACATGAATCATTAGTAGGTGGAGAACAACCAAGAAGACTGCCTGTATTTTTAAAAGAAGACCTTGTAGAGCCTTATATGGAAGAAAAAACAACTCCAGGAAGCAAAGTGAGAATACTGGGGATCTTAAAAGAAGTTCCAGTCCCATTACAATCCGGTTCAATTTCAACAAGATTTGATATTGCAATAGAAGCAAATAATATTATTCCATTAGAATCAACTTACGAAGAACTTGATATTAGTGAAGAAGATGAAAAACAAATCCAAGAATTGTCTGCAGATCCGGAATTATTTGCAAAACTAAGGGGAAGCATTGCACCTGCAATATGGGGTTATGAAGAAATCAAAGAAGCTCTTGTTCTTCAAATGTTTTCAGGAGTAAGAAAGGTAACCCTAGATGGAACTGTTTCAAGAGGAGATATTCACTTATTTTTAATGGGCGATCCTGGAGTTGCTAAATCTGTTACCTTAAAATTCATATCAGATATTGCTCCAAAAGGGCGTTATATAGTAGGTAAAGCAACTACAGGAGCAGGAATAACTGCAACAGTTGTTAGAGATGAATTTTTAAAAGGATGGTCTTTAGAAGCAGGAGCAATAGTCTTAGCAAACAAAGGGATTCTTTGTATTGATGAAATAGAAAAAATGGATGCAATAGACAGAAGCGCAATGCACGAAGCTCTTGAACAGCAAACTGTTACAATTTCAAAAGCTAACGTACAAGCAACGCTTTCAGCACAAACTTCTGTCTTAGCTGCAGGAAACCCAAAATATGGAAGATTTGAACCAACTCAGGCAATTACAGAGCAAATTGACTTGCCCCCTACATTAATTAATAGATTTGATTTAATATTTATCTTAAGAGATTTGCCAAATCTAAAACAAGATGATGCAATTGCAACTCACGTTCTAAACTTGCATAAAGGAAATGAGCAAAAATCTGCAATAGATAGAGATTTATTTAAAAAATATGTTGCGTATGCAAAACAAAAATATAGCCCAAAACTAACAGATGAAACAGTAAATGAAATAAAAGATTTTTATGTTAAACTAAGAAATATTTCTATTACAGGAGAATCCCGCTCTATCTCAATATCTGCAAGGCAATTACAAGGACTTATAAGACTTGCTGAAGCACACGCAAAATCTCGTTTATCCCTAACAGTAGATAAAGAAGACGCACAAGTTGCAATAAGACTAACTAAGTATTATATGATGCAAGTTGGATATGATGCAGAAACAAAAAGTTTTGACATTGATAGGTTCACAGTAGGAACCTCCTCAAGTAAGAGAAACAAAATAATCCTTTTAAAAGAAACTATTAAAAAACTTGAAGACAAATATGGAAAACAAGTTCCGCTAGATATCTTAAGAAGTGAGTTAAAAGATTTATCAGATAGAGATTTTGATGAATCTATGGAAAAACTAAAAAAATCAGGAGATCTCTTCCAGCCCAAATCCGGATTTGTTCAGTTGATTTGAAAAAATTTCCCATTTGCAATTAAACGAAATATTTATAAATAAAGAGTATATTAATATTCTATAAGATTATTACATTCGATAAAAGATGATAAAAATAAAAATAAGATATACTAGATATACCCCTTAGAGAATAACAATATTTATATACCCTCAAAACATAGGAATATAAAATGGAAGAAATTAAATTAAAACCCTCTTACGCAACAACAGGGCATGTTAAAAATACCCTAGACTTACTTAGTCGTATGACTCCTAAAAAGATTGATACAACATTTGTAGTAGATAACAATCTTGCTACACCGAGCAATGCATTTAGAATTGTTGAATTATTAAGGTGGTTAGGGAT
>CAZQKV010000081.1:0-4228 GCA_964593995.1 Candidatus Woesearchaeota archaeon | reverse complement strand
CTGTGAAATCTCTAGTTTGGCCGTATGGGGCCGTGTCAGTCTTAAGTACATTCCAAGTAGTGCTTCCTGCATATCTAACATAAAAATTAGATGTAGTACGAGAACCACGAACCCTATATTCAAAGCGGTTAATATAATTTATTGGAGTAGAAAAAGTTAATCTTGCATCAACCTGAGCATAACCACCATCATGAGAATATTGAGAACAAGAGGTACTAAGGCTTCCATCATTAACATATGACTCAAGTCCAGTTTGCACAACACCATCTGCACCAGGAGAAGATCGAGTAACACTCCTTGTAGCATATCCTAAACTTGATCGAGCATAATTTATTTCAGCCGCACTTGCAACCCCAATTAGGGGGAGAATCATTAAACTAAAAGCTACAAAAATCAACAAACTTTTCAACCCTTTTTTCATAATCATTAAAGATTAATTAACTTTATAAATATTCCCGATATAAATAAAAACATATTTAAATATACATATATTAATTATATTGTAAAAAGAGGAAATGGTAAGTATTAATTTAAATATTCAGAAAAAAGACTTGTGGCTTTTATCTGCGATTATGGTTTTTTTAATGGGGGTTGGGTTTGTTGTTGCTTGGACATATCCTGGACAAACTGCTGATCCGAGTGTTCACGGACATACTGCTAATGAAATTCAAGGAGGCGCTGGTGGAGGACTCTTATTCGGAGAATGGCAAAATACAGATATAGGACAAATAGGTAGCACGGGAGCTAATTTAGTAGAAGATAATGTTTATCAGGCTGCAACTGATGGGTTTGTAATAGCTTATTCAACTACTTTAGTTGCATCAGAATCACTTATAGGGTATACAGGTAGTAGTTCTGACCCTCCTGCTAAAATATATGAGGTAGTTGATTGGGGGGGAGAAAGACCAAGGGTGTCTATAACTATGCCTGTAAAGAAAGATGATTATTGGAAAGTTACCTGTTCAGATAGTGTTGCTAGTCTTTACTGGATTCCGATACTTTCTGGAACCGGTGCTGGAGGAAGCCCTGTTAATTGTGTTTGGACTGCTTGGAGTGTTTGTGCAGCTGGAGGAAGCGCAAGTGTAACTTGCCCACTTGGTTTTGTAAATGGTTATGAAAGAATAGGATGCAGAACAAGTGGTTGTGATGACATAACAAGATGTGAAAGAGTAAGACTTAATTGTTGTGAAATAGGATAATTCTTCTTAACCTTTAATAACAGCAATAGGAACAAGTTTTGCAACTAATTTGCCAATACCTGTTTTATCACTTACTTTAACAACTTCATCAATATCTTTATAGACACTAGGAGCTTCTTCAACAATTCCTTTATAACTTCCTGCTTCTAGTTCGATGTTCTTGTTAGCAAGTTCTTTTCTAACATCTTCTGCATTAATTGTTTTTCTTGCCTTGGTTCTGCTTTTTAATCTTCCTGCTCCGTGAGCAGTGCTCCCAAAACTTATTTCTTTTGCTTTTTTAGTCCCAACTAAAACATAACTTGCTGTCCCCATACTTCCTGGGATTAAAACAGGTTTTCCTTCAAAACTTCTTGTCGCCCCTTTTCTCATTACAAGAATCTCTTTTTCCTTGCCGTCAATAATATGTTTTTCAATTTTTGCAATATTATGGCAAACATCATAAACAACATTAATTTTAGTATTTGGAAAATAATGTTTTAAATCCTCTCTAATCCAGTGAGTTATTAATTGCTTGTTTGCAAATGCAAAATTTGCAGCACAATTCATTGCAGAGAAATATTTTTTTCCAAGTTCGCTTTTAATAGGAGCATTAACAAGTTCCCTGTCTTGTTCAGGCCAACTATATTCTTGTTCCATTAATCTAATATAATCACTTGCAACCTGATGCCCTAAGCCTCTGCTTCCGCAATGAACCATAATTGTAATCATTCCTTTTTCTAAACCAAATTCTTTTGCAATATTTTCATCATAAATTTGTTCTACTTGCTGTAATTCTAAAAAATGATTTCCAGCACCCAAACTACCTAATTGCCCGATTCCTCTTTGTTTTGCTCTTTTGCTTACATCATCGGGATTTGCAGGACCTAGCTTGCCATTATCTTCTGTACGAAGATAATCATCTTTAATTCCATAATCTTGAGAAACTGCCCATTGAGCCCCATTGATAAGGACTTGATTTAGTTCCTGGTTTTTTAAATTTAATCTGCTTCCTCTTCCAACACCAGAAGGAATTGTTCTAAATAAACTATGGAGAATTTCTTTTTTATGTTTTTTTTCAATATCAGATATTTTTAAATTAGTGCTAAGTAGTCTAACACTGCAATTAATATCATAACCAACACCTCCAGGACTAATAATCCCTTTATCTAAATCAAATGCAGCAACACCTCCTATTGGAAACCCGTATCCTTGATGAGCATCAGGCATGGCAATACTTGCTTTTAAAATTCCGGGCAACATTGCAACATTTTGAACTTGCTCCAAAGTTTTATCTTCTTTAATATTTTTAATAAGTTTCTCACTAGCAAAAACTTTTCCAGGAACATTCATTTTTCCTATTTTAGGGATTTCATAGATATAATCTGAAATTTTTTTTAATTCTACCATAAAATATTTAAAACCATTTATTATATAATATTAACTATTAGTTAAAAAACCAGATAATCAAAAAGAATAAATAGTATACTTTCTTATAATCTTTGTAATATATATTTAGATTATTTGAAAGGAGGGGATAAATAAGATTGCAAAGAAAAAGAAAACAAGTAAGAAACCAAGTAAGAAACCAATAGATAAAAAGATAATTATCGGAGCAGTTGTTGTAGTAGCTGTTATTGTTGTAATAGTATTATTTATTGCTCTTAGTGGAGATAAAGAACCTGAACCAATCAATGGTAATGGGGGCATTAAAGAACCATATTGTTTTGAATCTATTTCAATGAATCAAGTTCCAGCAAATGTAGGAGGTTTTAAAAAGCAATCAACTTTAGATTTTCCTAATGTAGTTAGTTCGGAGGGAGATGTAGATACAGCATATGCACACATCTCTTATTATACTAGTGGAGCAAAAAATGCAAATGTCTTGCTTTATCGCGCTGATGATATAGATATTAATTCAAAAACAAAGCAAGAGATTATTAGTGAAGTTGAAGCCCAAGGAATAACATATAGTGAGAAAACTATTGGTGGTTTTAATGTTTTGTTCTATGATATTAGGGGAATTATCACTGGATTTGGTATTAAAGATAGCAAGACAATAATTTCTGTTACATTTGTAGGAATGACTCAACAAGAAGCAGAAACTTTTATAGCAGGATTTTTAAGTGGTATTTGTTAATTCCACTTTTTATTTTTAATTTTTTATTCTAAACATCAACAACAACCTGGCATACCCAGGCTTTCTTATTTTTAATTTTCTCTTGTTTTACAAACATCTCATTATAAGTTATTGCTTTAACATGGGTTTCTAATTCATATTTTTTTTCTTTTACATTATCGAAAAAAGCTTCTGCAATTAGTTCATAAGATTCAATTTCTTTTCCTTGCTTGTTTTTCTGCTTTTTCGCTTTTATTTTAATATTTTTTATTTTACTTAATATAAAGTCCTGTGTTTCCAATAAAAATAAAAATTCTTCTAAAAAATTATACAAAAGATTTTCCTTATCTTTTCCTTTTATTTTAATTTTTTTTCTGATTCTATTTTTAACCTGGTTTTTGCAAATAATTTTTTTTAATGCATAAGCTGTGTTTTCAAATGATTTTTCAATTGAATTTCCAAATGCTTGAAATTTTATATCTGCAGTATGCCCAATAAATTTGTATTTCATGGCAGGAGTTTTTTTATTTTATCCAAACAAAAAGTCTTAGTTTTTTTGGAGCATAATCATCTAAAGTAGATGTTATTATTCTTTCTGAAACATAAATTTCTTTATCAGGGGTGGTCATTCCACAAGCTTCTGCTAAATTACAAATTCTTGTTGAAAAATTCCAAGAATTTGGAGCCATTTTTTTAATTGCATTATTAATAACTGCATTATTTTCAGAAGTTGTTGTTGTAATGGTCTCATTTCTTAAAGCATTATCCTTGCTTATAATTTCTAAGATTTCAGATTGTTTTTCATGAACACTTCCTGTTATGTCTGCTCTTTCTTCTTGCCTGGACATAATAACCAAAAGAGCAGTTAATATTATTAAAATAGCTAAAAATGCCTCGACAATTCTTAACCATGCTTTTCTATCAAATCTTTTTC
>CAZQKV010000080.1:0-4296 GCA_964593995.1 Candidatus Woesearchaeota archaeon | reverse complement strand
TTTTTCTTTCGCTAATTGCCACAATTCTTGAAATGGAGAATTTTTAAATAATTCTCCAGAATTTAATGGTATTGATGCTAGTCTTAATGTTGACATATGCATTAAAGCAGAAGAAATTAAACAAATAAAAGATCAAGAATTTTTTCCAAAAATTCTTGCATATGACATTGAAACAGCAGAAGTTGAAATTGGAAGATCAGAAATTTTAATGGTTAGTTTGGTTGGAGAAAATTTTAAAAAAGTTCTTACATGCAAAGAACCTTCTAAACAACCTTATGTTGAACATTTTAAAAGTGAAGCAGACATGCTACTTGCTTTTGTTAAATATGTAAAACAATATGATCCAGATATTTTAACAGGATATTTCTCAGATGGTTTTGACCTTCCTTATTTAAGAGCCAGAGCTAAAAAAAACAAAATCAAACTTAATCTTGGAATAGACAACAGCCAGCCAGTATTTTCAAGAGGAAGAATGTTAAGTGCAAAAATAAAAGGGATTGTTCATGTAGATTTATACAGGTTTATAAGAACAGTTTATGCCCAATACTTAAAATCAGAAACTCTTTCTTTAGATGAAGTAGCAGGTGAATTATTAGGTGAGAAAAAAACAGATTTTAATGCAACTGAAGCAGTCAGAGCTAATAAAATAGATTGGCAGGAATTTTATAAATATAATCTGCAAGACTCTGTTCTTACTTATAAACTTACAGAAAAATTATGGCCAGACTTGCTTGAAGTAACAAAAATTGTTCAAGAACCTTTATTTAACACAAGCAGAGCAGGATTATCAAGCTTAGTTGAAAACTATATTCTTCATAATTTAAATAGATTTAATGAAATAGCAGAGAAAAAACCAATACATGAAGAGATAAGTGAAAGAAGATCAAGAGAAAGTGTTGAAGGAGCATATGTTCTTGAGCCAACACCAGGATTATATGACAACCTTGCTGTGTTTGATTTTACTTCCATGCACACAAGCATAATTGTAACATTTAATTTATCAAAAGCAACTCTTCTTTCAAAAAAACAAAAAAACTGTTTTGAATCTCCAGAACTAGAATTTGAAAACAAAAAGACAAGGTTTTACTTTTCAAAAAAACCAGGATTCTTTCCGACATTATTAAAAGAAATTTTTGAAAAAAGAAAGCAGTTTAAACAAGAGTTTAAAAAAGATCCTAATCCAATTACAAAAGCAAGAAGCAATGTCTTTAAACTTCTCTCAGCATCTGTTCACGGATATCAGGGATTTTTTGGAGCAAGATATTATTCATTAGAAGCTTCTGCTACTGTCCTAGCATTTGTAAGAAAATTTAACAAAGAAATAATAGATAAGACAAATAAGCAAGGATATAAAGCAATTTACGCAGATACAGACAGTGTTGTGTTTGCATTAAACAAGCATACAGAAAAACAAGCACTTGAACTTCTTAAAAAAATAAATAATCAGCTTCCAGGAATAATGGAATTAGATTTAGAAGGATTTTTTAAAAGAGGACTTTGGGTAACAAAAAGAACAGGCGATTTTGGAGCAAAAAAGAAATATGCTATGATTAATAAAAACAATGAAATCAAAATAAGAGGTTTTGAAACAGTTAGAAGAGATTGGTGCTATCTAGCAAGAGAAACTCAAAATAAAATCCTCCAACTAATATTAAAAGATGGAAATGAAAAGAAAGCACTTGAATACCTCAAGCAGGCAATTAAAAAATTAAAAAACAGAGAAATTCCATTAAAACAATTAATAATCAAGACCCAGTTGAAAAAGCCAATCGATGATTATAAAGCAGAAACTCCTCATATAACAATTGCAAGGAAAATGAGGTCTCTTGGCCTGCCAATTAACATTGGCATGATAATCAGATATTATATTGCAGAATCAACCAAAACCAAGAAAAAAGCATTAGTAAGAGAAAGAGCAAAGCTTCCAAATGAACCTGGCCAATATGACATAGAATATTATCTAAAAAACCAAATCCTTCCGAGTGTTGAAAACATTATGGAAGTTTTTAATTTAGATGTTAATGAATTAGTAGAAGGCAAACAACAAAAGAAGTTGTTTGATTTTTAGAGATAGAGACATTAATTTTATAAATCTCAAACAGCTCTAATAAAAGAGCAGCTATAATGAAAAACACTAAATTATCCCAAAAGACAATAGAAGCAAAAAACATTCTTTTAAATCACAAAGATCATAGCCCTGAACAAATAGAAAAAGCAATCAGTATTTTAAACGAACATGAAAAACCAAAATACAGGAAACTTCATGTGTTTGGAAGTCCTGAAGTAGCAGGAATACGTGAATATTACACTTATAAGAAACTTAAAATAGAAATATGCAAATCTAATGGAAGACTTGTTCTAGTCAGAGATATCAGCTCAGAAGAAGATTAATCCTTCACTTTAACCCTTAGTCTTTAAGACAATGTGGGAGTCAACAAAGAAGTGATTTCAGAGAAAAATTTGGAAATTATGTCAGAGACTACAGTCAATTAACTATTTTTGAAGAAGGTAAGTTGGGTTGAATGTTAGGGGCGGTGGTAATAATCTATACCTAACTTTTTAGCTATCTTTAAACTTATTCTATTAGGAGATTCTATTATAACTCCTCCAAATTTTTTGTAATGATTATGAATCCGCTTAATAAATAAACTCCCAAAACCTTTCTTAGTATTCTTTTTTGGAAAGATGACGGCAGCAGCCAAAACCATCCGATCATGATAAGAACTGAATCTAACATAAGCTAATCCAATTGGTAATTTTCCAAATCTTGGATGAATGTATTGTAGGATCCAATAATCATAATTTTTACTGTAAGGGATTCTTCTGAATTCGCTAGAGGATAATCCAAGAAATTTATTAAATCTTGTAAGAAATGTTTTAAATATCTTATCATCCCAAATCTCTATAACTATTTTATCTTCTTCTTTAAACCGTTCTCTTCCTGTCAAAACTTCAGAGCACCATGTAAAATGTTTATTTATACTTTTTTCAAGAAAAAATTTAAAACAGTGGGGGCAAAAAACCTTTGACCTTCCTAAAACCTCAAATTCATAATCTTTTAGAAACTCACAATTAAGAGTCATTTTTTGATTATCTCATTCCTTTTATTTCATACCAACCAAACAACCCCTAATATTTATCTTTTTCTATACTTCAAATCAAAAACCTTATTCTAAGCCTCAGCTTCTTCATCACTAAAGTAATTTATTATTAAAGCTCAAATTTATTTAAAATAAAAATTGCTAAAATAGCCAATAAATAAAGAATTATCCCTGAAATAAAAAAATAAGCTACTGCTAAAAAGATATTCCAAACAAAAAAGGGCCCAGCCTCTCCAGTATATTTCGCAACCATAATAAAACCCAGTATGACCCCCACAACTACTAATATCATCAGATAAAATAAAGAAGTTTTATCTTTCTTAAATAAATAAAAGTAAAAGCAAAAGCCTGCTAAAATAAAGCTAATTATAAATAAATGATAATTCAAAAAATTTATAGTATAAACATTTATAGGATTCACAAGGTTAAGAATAAATAAGTAGATAATCTGAAGTATGAAAGCAACTATAAAATATTCCACAAAAGATCTCTTATTTTTCTCTTTTTTCATAAAACCACCAACCATAACTAATATTTATCTTTTTCTATGCTTCTAATCAAACACCTTATTTAAAACCCATCCAACCTCCTTTTCAACCTTGCCCTTAAATCCCTTTCAAAAACAAAATACTTATAATCATCTTTATCAAATTCTTCTCTGATTTTCTTAAATTTATTTTTTTCATAAAAATCTATTGCATATTTATTTTGAGGATAAACAGAAAGAATCATTTTCTTATAATTGTTTTTATTAGCAAATAATAAAACCATTTCTAATAATTTATTTCCAAGCCCCCTCCCCCTATATTGTTTTTTAAAATACATTCTTTTTAATTCTGCAGTATCTTCATCTATTTTTTCTAAACCAGTTGTCCCAACAATCTCCTCCCCGTCTTCAATGACATAAAAAAGAGGATATTCACCAAAATCTTCCCATTCATCTTCTATTGCAATATCATATATTTCTTTCCAAATATCAAAAATCAGTTTTTCTATTTCTTCTTTATCCTCTTTTTGATATTTTCTTATTTTCATTTCACACTTAACAAAGACTCATGATATAATTATCTAACTCATCATATCCCCCTTCAAATCTTTTAGTTTCTTGAACAATCAGCTCTCCTGCTGATTTTCCTTTTGATCTTGCAAAATAAGTATCTTTCTCTACCATCAAACTTCCAACTGTTCCATCTTT
>CAZQKV010000079.1:0-4302 GCA_964593995.1 Candidatus Woesearchaeota archaeon | reverse complement strand
CTTTTTAATTGATTGATTAAAGTAAAACCTGTTTTTAGAATTATTTATTAGACACACTCCAGACACCATAAGCTTTATAAACTAAATCCTTTTTAATTCACTATAAATAAGATAAAGATATAATCATAGAAAAGATATTATCGGTTATTACCACAATCACATAACATTCCGTTCATACTCATTAATTTTCGGAGATTATCGGGATTATTATTACAGACAGATAGAAATAAAAGTGAATGAAATAAGAGTTAGGTAAAATCTTTTTCTAAATTATCTATATCTTTAAGAAGAGAAAATATGGCAAAAATAAGTCCAGTATCAATAAAGTACATAATTCATGCTAAATTTAAAGCAGATGGTGCAATAGAAAAACCCGACATAATTGGGGCTATATTCGGACAAACAGAAGGATTATTAGGCGAAGATCTTGAAATGAGAGAATTACAAAAATCCGGTAAAATTGGAAGAATTGAAGTTAATCTAGATTATGAGGATGGCAAGACAGTTGGAGAAATAGAAGTCCCTTCTGCAATGGATAAAACAGAAACTACAATTATTGCTGCAGCATTAGAAACTATTGAAAGAGTTGGTCCGAGTGATACTAAAATAACTATTGAAGAAATTGAAGATTCTAGAGGAAGTAAAAGAGACTATATTTTAGAAAGGGCAAAAAAATTAATGGAAAAATTAGGAGATTCAGAAGAAATTAGTGAAATGACAGGAGAAATTAAAGATTCTGCCAGAATTTCTAAAATGCAGGCATATGGAACTGAAAATCTTCCTTGCGGGGATATAACTGGAAATGAAATAATTATTGTTGAAGGACGAGCAGATGTAATTAATATGTTAAGAAATGGCATTAAAAATGTTATTGCAATGAATGGGATGAAACTTCCAGAAACAATCATTAAATTAACAAATGAAAAACCTACTGTTATTTTGTTTGTTGATGGAGACAGGGGAGGAAATCTAATTATAAAGAATGTGATTGAACAAGCTAAGGTTGATTATATTGCAATAGCACCAGAAGGTAAAGAAGTTGAAGAATTAACAGGAAAAGAAATCCTGCAGGCATTAAGAAAAAAAATTAAAGCAGACGAATTTTCAAACAACCAGAGAGGAAGGAGGATTAGAAGATATCAAAAAAGAGAAGATTATGAAGATGAAAATGAAGAGAAAAATGAAAGGAAAATTGAAAAAATAACTTCCAAAGAAAGAGACCAACTTAAATCTAAAATTGATGAACTAATTGGGACTAAAGGAGCGATTTTGTTTAACAAAGACTTGGAAAAAATAAGAAAGATTCCATTAGGAAGACTCTCTTCTGTGAGAGTTGATGAAGAACCTTATGTTATTGCAATTAATGGAACTGCCACTCCAAGAATAATAAGAATTTGTGAGGAACTTAATTGCCACAATTTAATTGCAACAAATTTTGTTGATTCAGATACAGATATAAACCTTGTTAGTATCTGATTTCTATTTTATTTATTTTTAATCTTTATACTTATATAAAATAAAAAACATGCAAGAAAATAATTTGGGATTATAAGTAATAATGAAAATGGCACTATATCTGTAGTATGACATAAAGGACAGGAAGGACAATCCAGTTTACCATTAGGCAATACCTCACACCCCTGAATACAAGAAACACTAAAAAATTGCCAACAAGAATATAGAGAAGTAATAATCATTAATAAAACCAATAGAAATATCTTGGTTTTAGCTGGTTTTAGAAATTCCTTAAATCCCATAAAAAACCTACTGAAAAATTACTTAAAAATCTATTGATTAAAAAGACCAATTAAAGTAACAATACATCTTGTTAAAAACATTTAAATATTCCTTAATCTTGCTAAGTTAAAGAGAGGGATTATGGCAAAAAGCAGTATTATAACTATTCTTGAAAACCAAGGATATTCTCAATTAAAAAGGAGGATTGGTATATGTTTAATAGTTTTAATTGCAGGTTTGATAATCTTCAGTGGCTGGATATTGTTTTTTCATTCTAAATCTTGCCCAGATACCAGAAATAGTGAATGTTTTGTTACTGCTTTAAGTAATTGTAAAAGGGCTTCTTGGATAAGAGAAGGTGCTCAAGCAGATTGGAGGTATGTAATTCAGGGAAATACAAAAGGGGATAATTGTAAGGTTGAAGTCAGGTTAGAAAGTGTTGAGCAAGGTTCAATAGAATCTGAAGAATTGATTGGAAAATCAATGACTTGTATAATATCAAAAGGGGAGACAGAATTTCCAGAAAAAGATATGTCTAAATGTTCAGGGTCATTAAAAGAAAGTTTACAAGATATGATAATACAAAAAATGCATAATTATTTAATTGAAAATATTGGTGAAATAAAACAAGAATTTAGTGCATTATAATTATAAACCTTTATTCTTTAATGTGTAATAAATATACAATAGAAAGGAAATATAATGGAAACAAAAATTCTCTTTGGGCCTGTTGGAATAGGTTCTGCAAAAGATGCTGCAAAAAATTTAGAAGAATTTTATGAGTTAGGAATAAGGGCTTGTGAAATTCCTTTTACTTACCAGGTTTTTATTAAAAAACAAGAACATATGAAAGAGATTAAAAAAGCTGCTGAAAAATATAATATAATATTAAGTGTGCATGCACAATACTGGGTTAATTTAAACAGCAAAGAAAAAGCAAAAGTAGAGGCAAGCAAAAAAAGAATTTTAGACTGTTGTGAAGTTGGAGAAAAAATCGGAGCAAAAAGAGTTGTGTTTCATCCTGGTTTTTATGCAGGGATGGACAAAGAAACTACTTATCAAAATATTAAAAAACAGATTTTAAAAATTCAGGAGGCTCTTAAAAAAAATAATTGGAAAATTAAACTAGCTCCTGAAACAACTGGCAAGGTTAATGTTTTTGGCAGTATTGAGGAAATTGTCAGATTAATAAAAGAAACTAATTGCAGTTTTTGTATTGATTTTGCCCACATACTTGCAAGAGAGAAAAAAGTAGATTACGATAAGATTAAAAAATTGTTTGATAATGAAAAAGTGTGGCATTGTCATTTTTCAGGAATTGAGTATGGTGAAAAAGGAGAAAGAAGACACAAAAAAACCCCTAAAAAAGAATGGGAAAAACTTTTAGAAAACTTGCCTAAAAATAAAAAAATTATAATAATTAATGAGAGTCCTGACCCTCTTGGAGATACTATTGAAGGTATGAGAGTTTACAAAAAATTGTGAAAAGGTGAAAATATAAAAAATTGCAAGGGAAAAACCTGCTCAAAATCTGTTCAAAATCTACTCAATGTCTTCTTTTTTAAATTCTTTTTCTCTTTTTATTACCTTGCTAATTTCTTCAAGAATATTTTTTGCTTTTTCTGGATTTTGTCTGCACATATTTAGAACATAAAGCATTTTTCTTAAAATCTGATCATAACTTTCTCTCTCATATTCTTTTAATTTATTTAATCTTCCTTTTGTCTCTCTCATTACTTTAATAGTTGTTTGATTAATAGAATTACTTTTAATTTTATAAGGTTCTTTTTGTTCTTGTGGCTGATTTTTACTCATCTTAATTATTTTTACATGCTTAAGAGGTATATTTGAAATTTTTCTCTTTAATTTCTCTGATTTTTGTTTTAAAACCTTAGAATCTTTCATGAAAAGTATACCCAGGTATACTTTATAAAGGTTTTTATTGGTGTAATCATTTTATAGTTAATACAAGATAGAAATGTTTATAAAGGAAATTTAGGTTTTATGACTAATTAAATTTTAAATAGCTTAATATGAAAAACAAAACAGTTATGGTTTCTATTTTAGCATTCTTTGCTATAATTTTTGCTTTGAATATGGTTTCAGCTGATATTGCTACTATTACTGAAGTAACAGTTAATGGTATAACTGCTGACCCTGTTTCACCAATTGTTGCAGGTTATGTATCTGATACTGTTCCTGTAGAAGTTGAGTTTGTTGCAGATGAAGATGTTGAAGATGTTCGTGTTAAAGTCTATATTGAAGGTTATAGAGATGAAGTTACTGTGTCTACTGACAGATTCAAGATTGTTAATGGCAGTAAATACATAAAAAGATTCTCAATAAAACTTCCTTCAAGCATGGATTTAGATGATACAGATGAAGTACTTGATCTTCAAGTAAGAATCACTGCAAAAGGCGAAGATTCTGTTGAAGAATCTTATGCAATAAGGATGCAAAGAGAACTATATGGCTTGAGTCTTTTATCTGTTGAAGCACCTCAGCAAATTACTCCTGGAAGTGTGATTGCTGTTGATGTTGTTTTACAGAACAATGGATTTGAGA
>CAZQKV010000078.1:0-4322 GCA_964593995.1 Candidatus Woesearchaeota archaeon | reverse complement strand
TAAAGGGGTGACAAATGTCTGTAGGAAGCACATTACACAGCAAAATCTTTTTCTTTTTTAATTTCTTTATCATCAATATTTAATTCCCTTATAATCTTTCCTTGCCTTTTTGATAATTCTCTTATTTTTGAAAAGTCTTTTTCTTCTTTAGAACCTATTTCTGCACTTTCTGGTATAATTATCCTATCAATTATGAAAGTATGCTTGATTTCAATTTTTTTAAAACCCTCAGCCTCCTCATCAAAAATAAGATTTTTTACAATGTTTTTATCTGTTGTTTTTAAATTGCAAAAATTAATTTTAGATTTAGCTTCTGCTTTAGTGCTTGGTTTAGGCGATTTTGGGGCTTTTGGTTTTATTTTCAAATCAGAATCCTTTGTTTTAAATGAAAGCCCAAGAAAGACCGTTGGAAATTTATCACATAATTCAATAATCTCATTACCAGACATTTCCTTATTAATTATATATTGTTTGATTCCCATAAATTGTTTTTTATTTTGAAAATCTAGTTGCCCTGTTAAATCCAAGGTAGTTATAACTGCTCCTGTAATTTGGGCCTTGTTTTCCATAAGTTTTTCTGCCACCATTCTAACAAGTTCATTAGCATATTCTGCAGTTGTAGAAATACTAAATTTGCCTCCTGATTGAGCAGAAGCTTTAATCATGGCCTTGTCTTTAAACTCTCCCCTGCCAAATTTTTGAAATTGTAAATGGACAAGTTCATCTATACTTTCTTTAAAAATTTTTTTTATAAAGCAGTCCATATCCTATTTTTGTTTTTTTTATTTATAAATCTTATCTAAGCTTCAAATTCCTTCTAGGAAAATTTATAAAGATTTATTCAATATAATTATATGCTAGAAAAGAAAACATTTAATCAAATTATTACTATTGTTCTTATAGCCGGCCTTTTTATCTTGGCTTTAATGATAATAAGGCCTGTTTTAATTTCTATATTTTTTGGAATTTTATTAGCTTATATTTTTTATCCATTATACAGATGGTTAGTATCTAAACTAAAAAGAGAAAGATTATCTGCTTTTATTATTTGTGCGGGAGTATTTGTAGTAATAGTGGCAATTGCTGGATTATTAATTGGTTCCCTATTATCTCAAGCACTTGATATATATCTAGCTTTTAAGGAAATAGATTTATTAAATATAGCTAAAGAGGTGCTTCCGGATTTCTTAGCTTCCTCAGAATTATCAACTTCAATTGTAAATTCTTTAAACACTTTTATTTCAGTAAAATTATCTACTTTCCTTACTGAAATCCCTAATCTTATTTTGGATTTGCCTGTTATGATGTTGCAGCTCTTTGTTGTTCTTTTTATTTTCTTTTTTTCATTAAAAGACGGGAAAAAAGCAATTGGATATTTAAGCTCTTTGTCCCCTTTAAAAAAGGAGACTGAAGAAAAGTTTTTTCAACAATTTAGAGATGTAACACGTTCTGTTTTACTTGGACAAATAGTCATCGGAATTATGCAAGGAGTTATTTCAGGAATAGGGTATTTTATTTTTGGGGTTCCAAATGCCACCTTATTAACTATATTAACTGTCTTTGTAGGAGTGATTCCAATTATTGGCCCTTGGTTGGTTTGGGTTCCTGTAGATATTTATTTATTTGGAACTGGAAAAACTCTTGCAGGTTTGGGATTATTAATTTATGGATTAGTTATAATTTCTTGGCTAGATGCAGTAATACGCCCTTTAATAGTTTCAAGAAGGACCCAAATAAATTCTGCAATTGTAATAATTGGGATGATTGGAGGGCTCTTTGCTTTTGGGATATTTGGATTAATAATAGGCCCTTTAATACTTGCTTACATACTTTTAGTTTTTGAGATTTATAGAAAAAAGACAAATGATATAAATATACTTTTTAAAGAAACAGATTAAATTTAAAAACCAGATTGTTCTTTTTATAGAAGAGATAAAAATGAGGCTGAAATTAAAAAATTTTAAATTTCTTGCAGGAAAACCAGTATGCATGATTCATAAAGATACTGCTAAAGAATTAGGACTGCATTTAGGAGACCGGGTTTCTATAAAGGGAAAAAACAGAAAAATAATTTCAATAGGAGATATAATCTCAGGAACTTCTAATAAAAATGAAATTGCAGTTTCTGGAGAAATTTTTTCTTATCTTAAATTAAAAAAAGGATCTATTGTAGATGTGGAACTAGCACCAACCCCCCATAGTATAGAATTAATCAGGAAGAAATTAAATGGTTTCAGATTAAAAGAAAATGAAATTAAGGAGATTATTAAGGATATTTCTAATAATGCCCTTAGAGAATCAGAAATTGCTTTTTTTATTTCAGGAGTTTATGAAAATGAAATGAGCTTAGAGGAAACAAAAAATCTTGTAAATGCAATAGTTAAAACAGGAGGCAGATTAAAATTAAGGGGGAAAGTTGTTGATAAACATTGCATAGGTGGGGTTGCAGGAAATAGAACAACACCTATAATCGTATCAATTTGTGCAGCAACAGGCCTTATAATCCCAAAAACTTCATCAAGAGCAATAACAAGTGCTGCAGGAACTGCAGACGTAATAGAAACTCTTGCTAAGGTAGATTTCTCAGTTAATGATATTAAAAAAATTATTAAAAAAACAAATTCCTGTTTTGTATGGGGAGGGGCTCTTGGGCTGGCTCCTGCAGATGATAAGATAATTAGAATAGAGCGCGCAATAAAAATAGATTCTACTGCACAATTAGTTGCAAGCATTTTATCAAAGAAGATTTCTGTTGACAGCGAGTATATACTAATAGATATTCCTTATGGAAAATCTGCTAAAGTTAATAAAAATCAAGCAGAAAAATTAAAATCAAGGTTTTTAGACTTATCTGGGAAATTTGATCTTAAACTAAAAGTAGTTTTAACAGATGGGAGTGAACCAATTGGGAATGGAATAGGCCCGGTATTAGAAATGAGAGATGTTATTAAGGTTTTGAAAAGAACTGATTCTCCAAAAGATTTAGAAGAAAGATCCTTAATGCTTTCTGGGAGATTATTAGAATTAGCAGGAAAAGCTAGAAAAGGAGAAGGAGAACAATTAGCAAAAAAAATTTTAGATTCTGGAAAAGCTTTTAAAAAATTTGAGCAAATAATTAAGGTTCAAGAAGGAGAAGTAAAAAAACTTGTTGTCGGCAAATATTCTTATTCAGTAAGAGTTAAAAAGAAAAGGAGAATAAAGCACATTAATAATAAACTTATTAATTCATTAGCAAGATTTGCGGGGTGTCCTGATGATAAAAAGGCAGGAATTTATTTATATAAAAAGAAAAATCAAACGTTAAAAAAATCAGAAAAAATATTTACAATCTATGCAGAATCTAAAGAAAAATTAGAACACGCAAAAAAATTTTATAATAAAAATAAAAAATATGTAGTTGAGTTTTATTAATCTAATTTTGTTTTATAGAAAAAATATTAATATAATAGGTAGTGAATACTCTCTAAATATTTTATATGCTGTTTTTTTAATTCTTTTAATTTATGTTTATTATATTTTATTTCTCTAATCAATTCAAAGCCTTTTTGCCCTCCAATAACTAATGGTAAAATAACATAATCTGCTCCAGCATCATATAATTGTTTTGCCTCGCTTATTCTTGTCGCAATAACAAATATCATAACTTTTTTATTATGCTCTCTTGCTTTTTTTATCAGGCATAAGTTATCTTCAACATCTGCAATAGTACTTATTATCATTTCTGAATCTTTTATATTTGCCTTATTTAAAACTTCTTCATTCATAAAATCTCCATAAATACAAGGAACTTTTTTATTAATTAGTGATTTAATTATTTCCGGATTATAATCTACAACAAGAACATCTTTTTTATCGTCTTCAAATTCTTTTAGAAATAAACTTCCCATCCTATGGCACCCAAAAATTACTATTTTTTGATTATTTTTCTCAAGATACTCCAAATTTTCTTTTCTTGAGTGAAATTTATTAAGAGGGGCTAAAACCCATTTAAATAATTTGTAAAACCCTTTTTCATATCTAATACAATAAGTAGTGAGAGCCATTGTAATAATTGCTAAAAGTATCAATGTACTAAAAAGCTCCTCACCAATATGGTTTATGCTTTTACCAATAATTGCTAAAATTATTGCAAATTCGCTAATTTGTGCAAGACTATTTCCTGTAAAAAATGCAGTTCTTCCCTTATAACCAAAAGTTCTAACTAAATACATAATAATCAATGGTTTAATAAGAATAACAATTCCTAGAAGAACTAACAATAAATACAAGTAGTTTCTTGAAAGAATAGTTAACTGGGTGCCTAATGCTACAAAAAAGATTAC
>CAZQKV010000077.1:0-4352 GCA_964593995.1 Candidatus Woesearchaeota archaeon | reverse complement strand
ATTATGCGAGAATGTTGGGATTTATAAAGTTAACTTTGAGAATTTTAGTAATTTTCCACCCTTACCCACTACATCTTTTTAATTTTCTTTATTTTTAGTCAAATTAGGTACTACAATGCATATGCAGGAAGTTTTAAGCGTTGATAAGAAGTTTCTGCGTGAGTATTTGCATGCTATTTAGCCGGCTTTACCTGGCTAAGCATGCGTGCTGTATCTAGGTCACCATAAATTATTTAAGCCCCGAGGAGTAGATTAAGTTATGAAAGCGATAGCAACATGTCCAGAATGTAAAAAGCAAGTTGAAACAGATTGCTCGCGTTGCATAGAAAGGGGAGATAGTTGTCACCCCTGCAAAGATGGTGAAGTGGATGTTGTAGAAGTTGATTGGAAGATCTGTCCTGAAACTGAAAAAGATTTAGAAAGAATCGAGACAAAATAAGCCCAAAATACCCTATTTTTCAAACGTTCTGATAATACTGGTTGTGCGAAGCTTTCACGCATAAAATTGAATATTTTTAAAATAAGCGATTTTGAGTGCTTTTTTTAGGTTTTATAGGGTTTTGTATTTAAATAATTAAAACTGATAATTAAAATTTTGATTAATAATTCAAATTCATAATAAATAATAAATTACTTTTTCTTTTTGCACAAGCAACTGCTACTTCCTAATATAATTAATGCTGCTGCAATTGTTGAAACTACTCTAGACCACATTGCAGTTGGGTTAATCCAAATAAGCACAATTATCAATGCTGCTAAAATTGCCCTGCAATGACAATAGTCTTTTCCACAAATCTCTTCTGTTTTTGTTGCTTTAGCTACTTTCTTTTTTGCCATTTTACTTCCTTATTTGCTATTTTTTACCTAATTTTATAGATTAAAACCCATAAACGCGAGGTTTCCGGTAGGCATTTATGGGTTTTTCCTCTTTTTCCCTAGAAAGCTTATCACTCTTTTTCCAGAAGTTTTTACGTTCTGTCAAGACATATCTAGAGTATGAAGGGTTTGTGTGTGTATATGCAAAAACTTTTTGTTAATGCTTAAAAGTTTTTGCTATTTTAGTTATGTTTTAACTTATTTTTTTGCATAAGTTAAATCTAATACTTTTCCTGTTTTTCTTCTGACTAATAGGAATATTAGTATGAAAATTGCTGCTGGAATAAGGAATTGAAGAATTAATCCAGTGATGGGATTATTTGAAATATTATAATATTTTGAGGTGATTGTTGGGAGACTTTCAAATGGGCTTGGAAGATCACAAAGCCCAATAGCGGCTTTTGAGGAGTTTCCTGCATCTGCTAATTTTGTACAAGGGGTTATCCTAAAAAAGAAGGACACAACACTAACTACAATTCCTACTATCAATGCTTTGTTGAAAATTCTCAGTGTTTTTGATCTCATTTTCTAGATATTTTCCTGACTAAGTTATTCTATTTCTTAGCTGTTTTTTGTTTGTTTTCTATCAAAAAACCTTAAGATTTTCAAATATTTAAAGGTTTTTAAGGGGTGAAATACCTTCTTTTTAATGAATTTTTATTTATTAAAAAAAACTTAAAAATACTAAAAAAGTACTCTTCTTAAGCCTTTTTTTGTTATCTTTTTAATAAAAAAATACATTCCTATGTGTGGAAACTCTTAACAAAAAATGTGTTAAGGAAATATTATTTTTAATTTTCATGAGGTATTTCAGTAGTGTAAATCAAAGGATTTTTAGTGATTTTTAGTGATTTTTTTGGAAAATTTAGGAGGTATTTCACTTAATTTTTGGTGTTTGTAAGTGTTTAAACAGCTGTTTGTTTTAGGGTATTTCATGGTTTTTATGATTTAATTTTCAAATTTCAATATTTCTATTGATTTTTGTTAAAAAAAGTTAACTTCTTATGTTCACTAGAAATAGTGTTTTCTCGACGGTAAAGGAGTGTTCAAACAGTGTTTATAACTTGGTTATGGAAAAGTTTATAAATAAGAAGGTTTTAAAATAAATATGTTTGATTTTTTTAAAAAAAAGGTGGAAAAAGCGGAATACCTTGAGTTTTCTAAAGCTGTTCAAACAGGCTTCAACAGTGTTAAGCAAGATGTTCATAACATAAGTGAGTGGGTTAAACACCTTCACATCAACGAAAAGGGGATAAAAACAGATATAGTTGATTTAAACGAGGAGTTATCGACGATAAAAGAAGAGCTAGAAAATCTAAAAAATATCTTATCTGTTGTTGGAGGTAAGGGGGTGTTTAAACAGCGACAAACAGTGTTTAATAAACAAACACTGTTTAAGGGTGTTTTAAACAGTGTTCAAACGGGTGTTCAAACAGTATTTTTGGATAATTTATCAACAACTGAGAGAGCGATTATTTTTGTTTTATTAAATTCTGATATGAAATTAAGTTATGAAGATCTAGCTGCAATGCTTGGAAAAAGAAAAGTAACAATAAGGGGCCAGATCAATTCAATAAAACAGAAAAGTGAAGGTTTGATTGAAGAAATAATTGGAGAAAATAATAAGAAGAGAGTTTATATCCCTGAAAAAATAAAAGAGTCTTTGCTTAAAAGCAAGAAAATTAAGAAAAGTTTGAAAAAAAGCAAGGAAGAATAAACCCTTCAAAGAACAGGTTTTAAGTCAAAAAAACTGGAAAAGTGAGATTAAATACATAAAAAAGGGCTTAAAAATTATGAAAAAGCACGAGTTTTTCATAAAATCAGTGTAAAAAAGTGGAAAAGTGAGAGTTAGTATAAGGGAAAATGGTAAGAACAAATAAAGGAATACTAAAAATAAGTGAGAAAGAGAGAGAACTAATCTATTTAGATAGGAAAATGTTAAGATTAATTAAAAAAATGAGAGTTTTACGAGGAGAAATTAATATATTTTAATTAAAAAGCAGGTTTTGTGAGAATACACACTCAGACCCTGAGATGCTAAAATTTAGGGTTTTTAGCCCCTAAAAAGAGAAAAACACAGAAAACAAGACATATTAGCTGTAGCAAGATCTAATATAAAATCGTTACACCGAATATCTTTAATATTGAAACCCCTACTAGATTATAAAAGTTTAAGCTTTAATATACCAAAATTTGGGTATCTAGAGCTCTCTAAGCTGGATTATTGTAGAAAGAGGGGCTATTTTCTTTAAATTAGAAGAAATAGATAAAATAAGCTTTTTATTGTTAATTTTATGCTTTTTTATAGGAATTCCTTTGTTAATCATTCTTTGTACATAATCCCTTATAGAAGACTCAGAAAGACTCAATCTAACTGCAACTTCTTTGTATGTAACCTTGTCTGGATCTTGCTCTTCTAACTGGTAAATCGTCGAGAAAACGAGCATTTCTTGCTGAGTTACTTTTTTAAATTTAAACCTTATTTCCCTCTTCAATTTATCAAGAGAGTCTAAGATTTTAGATGCTTTTTGTATGTCAGTTTCCATAGTTATTTTAGTGGGTTTTTCAATATGCGTCTCAAAGGGTATTTCAGGAGGTATTTCAGGGGATTTGTCTGTCTGTCTGTCTGTCTGTCTGTCTGTCGAAGCCCCTTCATTTCCTATGGAGATACCCAAATTTGGGTATTTTAACCCCTCTATTTCCTGTGGAACTGTCGAAGTATGTGTCGAAGTCGCAGGATATGTCGAAGTATGTTTCGAATCTGTCGAAATATAAACAGAGGGTATTTCACCCCTATTTTGGGTATTTTGGAGCTTAATTAACATATCTTTTAGTCCTAATATTTCTAGTTTTAATAAAGAAATCTCTCCCTTAAGATAATCCATTTCTTGCTTCACTTTCATGAAAGCAGCTCTAATTTGTTCCTCTTTCATTGAATAATTACAAAGCTTATTTATTTAAAGATTTATATGAAATAAATACCTATAAATTCAATCATATGTTTAATAGGAATGTTCAAAAGAAACTCATTGAAACTAATTTAGTTAGTCTTCATTTCCTTGCTTGCTCTTATAAACATCATAAACTTGCTTGCTTAGCCTCCACTTAACTCTTCTTGTAAATGGCACTCCTTTAGGGTTTTTTCTTATAGAAATTACTAATCCTTTACCTTTTAAATCAAATAATAGTTTTTTAATAAATTCCTCATCTCTTGCTAATTCTCTTGCTATTTCTGATGTAAATGGCTGATCTGGAAAACAATGATATAAATGTGATAGTATTTGTTCAGATATTTTATCTTGTTTATTTTTACTTAGTCTCATTTTTTGCCTAATATATTTAAAATACCGAATAAGTTTAAAAACTTGTTGATATTAATCATATCATGATAAAAAGGGGTCTTAAAAAAGATAATTTAAAAGTTGTCTTGATTATATTAATTATAATATCTTTAAATTGGTTTGCTTTTAATTTAT
>CAZQKV010000076.1:0-4369 GCA_964593995.1 Candidatus Woesearchaeota archaeon | reverse complement strand
CCCTATAAATAATTTCATTCCTAGTAAACCTGCCAACAGGCCTTAAAGTAGCATCCATAATCTTATTATACCATTTTACAATAAATGCCCATAATCCACCTTCCTTGTCTATTTCAGGGCCCACAGAAAGATTTCCAGACCTATTTCCAGAAGCATTAGTTAAATTAGTTAAAGCAGAACCAATCAGCGAAATAAAATTAGGATCTGTATTTGGATCGCTTGTATTATTATCAGCACTTACAATCCCAACTAATAAACTTCCAATTAATAAAAATGCAATTAAAAAAATTACACCTTCTTTTTTCACATCCATAAATAAACATGCTTAATAGACTTTAAATATATTATTACAAACAGAAAATTAAGAAAAAACCAGAAATTAAAAAAACTAAAAGATAAATATTATTAATCATTAAGAGCTTCTACCACGCGCAGCATCAGTTTCTAAAGTTTGTTTTGCTGTCTCAGAAGTATCTCTATATTTCATTCCTTCAGCTTCTCTTTTTTCTTTAATAAGCCATTCAGCAAGAGCCTTGTTTTTATAAACAAAAATCCAAAAGACCACAATTGCAACAATTATCATCACAATCAAGATAATCGGGCTTGCCTCAGTAGATTGGATATTTTTTCCAAGCAAGAAAGTGGCAATTTTTTCCATAGTTCCCCCTCTCTTCAAAATCTCATCTCCGAATAATCTTATTAACAAAAGACCAGCAGCTCTAAAAAACAAATAAATAGAATAAATCATCCATAAAATTCTCTGAATTAAAATTCCAAAAACACTTACTTTTGTGGTAACGACAAATGTAAAAAAAGCTAAAATCATTAATGGAAAAAACAAAGTCATTGCAATACCTAATGCTTTATATGATTCTAAAATTGCAATAATTTCATTACTGCTAATTAAAACAGTTGCTAAAAAACCAGTAACACCCGCTAACAACCACCTTAAACCAGGCTGTTCAGGAAAATTAACATAGTTTAATGAAGAATAAATTAATATAATCACAAGCAGCATAAAAAATAATTTAATAAATTCTCCTGATGCACTTTTCTCACTTATTTCCCCTTTTGCAACTAAAATCCCAAGAAGAGGGATTCTCGCAACAAGCTCATTAGCTTTTTCAAAAACTGCATTTTCTTCAGCACCAGAACCTGAGGTTGAAGCAGGAGTTGTACCTGGACTAGCTTGAGCATTTAACCTACTTGCCTCAGCTTGAGCCTCGGAGGCATCATCATAAAACCTTACAGTCTCACCATCATTCATTAAATAAGCTCCACCACCAAATTCTGCGATAGAATATGCTGCACTTACAACCCCAACACTAACAGCTATAAAACCAATTACTATTAAGCTTAATAAAAATAAGCTAATTATCTTTGCACCTTTTTCCATATTTATTTTATGGAAAAATACTTTATAAATGTTACTTAAATTCTAACAAATATAATCAAATATTATCATTATCAACTACTCTAATTACAATCATGCATTCTTATTATTTCATTTATTATTTCAGAATGTTTTTAAACTTATTAATCATAATATATAAATAAATTATAATATAAAAATGGGGTTAGATTTTTTCAAGTTCACAGAATTTACAACTAGTTTTATAGATTATTCTAACACAGATATGACTTTAGTAAAACTGGTTTTATTTGCATTAATTGCAATTATAGTAACTATTGGAATCAGAAGAGTGAAATTTATTCGGGATCAAAAATTTATTCAATTAATACTTGCATTATCAGTTTCTACACTTGCTGTTTATTATTTTCCTGAAAAACATCTTGATTTTGTATTGATACCTTACAAAAGCCTTGGATTTTTATTAATCAATGCATTTCCTTTTCTTATTATTTTATTTATAACTCAAGGA
The DNA here is from genome assembly GCA_964593995.1 of Candidatus Woesearchaeota archaeon. GTDB lineage: Archaea > Nanobdellota > Nanobdellia > Pacearchaeales > GW2011-AR1 > ARS1285. Next base: position 2,486 of record CAZQKV010000076.1, on the reverse strand, counting down.
AGAATGTTAGACAGCTTAAAAAGAAGAATTATTTGGATTGTTTATTTAATATTCTTTGGCATGACTTGGTATAATAATTATAAAATATTTTTAATAAGCCAAAACCAGATAATGGCAGGAACTGCTACATTAATATTATTTATGATACTTTTTGACAAACAAGTTAATAAGCTTGTTGGGAAAAGGCTTAGGCGCAGAAGAAGATAATTTAGAACAAAGTAATTAAAACACTTAACTAAGACAATCAAAACAAAGTAGTTTGTTCTGCCTGACTTTTGATTTTATTTAATTTATCTAATTGATTATTAATTCTTTTTTCTGAGAACTCATATTTTAATAAAACCTGTTTTAATTTTTTTTCATCTAATTTAGGAAACTCTATTTTAACATCTTTGACTTTTGGTTTTTCAATTTCCTTATAAATTTCAAGCCAGTCAAAGTCAATTTCATATCGGTCATACTTTTCTTCTTTTTCAATAGCAGCAAAAATCTTTTCTTTAGTTTTACATTCTTTAACAATTTGCAATGATTTTTTAGGACCAAGACCTTTTACACCACCAGGATTATAATCTGTCCCGCATAAAATTCCCAAGCAAATTAATTGCTCTTGATTAATATCTAATTCTTTTAAAACATCTTTTAATTCAATCACTTGGGGAAAAATTTCTTTAAAGCCTGAAACTGTTTTTCTTCTTCTAGCTAAACTTAAATTTTGAATAAACCTTGGAGATTTAAACATTAAACAATCATAATCTTGAGATGAAACAGCATATGCTTGTTTATTTAAAACCATATGACTTGCTTGAGCTTCACCTTCGCCAGGAGCTTGAACAACTGCAATACCCATTGCTTCTAATAATTCCTTGCTTTCAGAAATTTTCTCATCATCCAGCCCAACATTAAAACTTGCATATTTTCCCATTCCCTCAATATCTTCTTCTGATTTTGCTTTTTCATATTTCTCTTTCATATCTTTTTTAACTTCCTCTCTTCTTTCACGGGTCCCTGATTTTAAGTCAGGAGCTTCACCATCAAAAACATAAATTAATTTAACACCTTCTAAAATAAGCTTAATATTCCTATAAAACAAACCAGATAAGTGGCTTGTAACTTTTCCCTTGCTATCTTTTAAAGGAGTTCCATCTGGCTGTCTTATTGTTGTAAGAAACTGATAAATTGTATTAAAAGCATCCACAGCTATAACCTTTCCTTTTAAATCAGAAAATTGAATTTCTTTTTTATTAATAATATTACTAATCTGCAATCCCATATAAATAAATCTGATTAAGAAGTATAAAAATTTATTTATTTAATTGGAGTCATAGACAAATTTGCTCCTGAAACACTAATATCAATAAATTCTTCTGATAATGCAGTTTCTAAAGAACTTTGAAGATTAAGCATATTTGCTTCAACATCCGTTTCCAGCGGGTCTTCATCATCCCTATCTCTTTGATATCTAAATTTCCATAAAGTTTGATAAATTCCTGAATCTTCTTGATCTCCAATAGATTCTAAAATTCCTGTAGAAAACTCATACAAATCTCTAACACTGCTGCTACTTACTTTTTTTGCCTGGCCAATTAATTCAATTCCTTGAAAACCGGCAACCCTCCTAGAATCAGTATAGGCATTTTTTAAAGCTTCTACAAAACCCCCAACATCCTTATAAACTAAATCCCCTACAGGTCTTAATGGACCAAATCTTTCAATTAGCTCTTCAACTGATTGATTACATTTAGCAAATTCAGGAGCACTTTCTCCAAGTTCTTGATATTCTACAGGATCTAGACTTAATGCTTGACAAGCAATAAAATAACTCTTATTTTGATTATGAAAACCATCTCTTTTTACTCTTTCAAAAATTTCATTTCGAGAACTTCTTCTCACCATACCATAAACATCTTCAGACATTTTCACTTAATATCTACCTTAATTACCTCAAAAACACCCTGTTTTTAAATATTTCTACACATTAAAACAACTAAAAAATACAATCCCAAAACCCCTTAAACATATACTAAGCTTTAAATAATTCTTTAATCTTTTCTAATCATGAAAATCAAGTTTATACCAATTGATTATGATTATTTTGATTATAATGGAAGAACATATGCAAAAATAATTGGAAAAACAAACAAAAATAAAAAAGCATGTATAATTGATGATTGTGACACTTATTTTTGGGCAATTTTAAAACCAAAAACATCAGACAAACAAATAAAAAAAATTCAGGAAAAAATTGAACAAGTCAGCATTAAAAGCACTAACAGGGAATCTAAAGTAATAAAAACAGAGCTGCATAATAAAAACTTTTTAGGGGAGCAAGTAAAAGCAATTAAAGTCTTTGTAACAAATCATAAAGATATTCACGAAATCTCACATAAAATCCCTATGAAATATATAGATAAAAGAAGAGAAAAAGATATTCCATTTATAACCAGATATGTAATTGAAAAAAATCTAAAGCCCTTGCACTGGTATGA
>CAZQKV010000075.1:0-4396 GCA_964593995.1 Candidatus Woesearchaeota archaeon | reverse complement strand
TTCCTTCTCAGGGCCCCTCCGCTAAGAGCCCTTACTGATCATCGGCTTGTTAGTCTATTACACCAACAACTACCTAATCAGCCGCAGCCCCATTCTTAGGCTCGAGTTTCAAAAATACCTCATTCCAGAAAATATTTTCTATCAAGTGTTATCCTCAGTTTCCCGAGGTTATCCTTGACCTAAGGGTAGGTTAGCTACGTGTTACTGAGCAGTTTGCCCTCCCAATTAAGGGAAAAACTTGCATGTCTAATTATAAGTCAGATAGCCGTATCCGCCAGCAGGATAAACTGGATTTAATTGATTATGAAATAATCTACACACAATCCATCCTATTATTTTATATAAATTTTTGCTGTCGAACTAAAAGAATATATGCAGGATTACTCTATCTACATCCTACCATAAAGTAATTTAGGGTAATCATCCTAGCCAAAGTTGCTAACTTTGTTAACATTTTATAAAAAATTATGAGTGTGTAAGTTTATAAAGGTTTCTATATAAAACAGCTAATTTTCCGAGGAGAAATAGTTTTTATCTTACTATTTTTACACTAGAATAGATAGTTTTTATTCTAACATTTTTGTAGTAAAATAATTTTCCTTATATTCTCTTCAAAGTTTTCATCAAAAACTTTATAAATTGTCTTTTGCAGAAGACTTTATGGCAGACAAAAAAACTAAAGAAACTAAGATAAAAAGTTTAGCAGAAGAATTAAGACAAAGAATGTCAAAAGACTCAGAAGATTTAGAAGACAAAAAAGAAAAACAGTTTCCTAAAGAAGATATTTCTGATATAGAAATAGAAGAGCTTTCAGAAAAAATAAGTGAGAAAGAAATAAAACAAGAAGTAGAAGAAATTAAAAAATCAAAAGAAAATGTTGATGGAAAAAAAGAAACCCTTATTCCTTTAGAAGATTATATTAAATGTGCAGTTCATTTAGGGACAAAGGTTATAACCCCTCATATGAGGAAATTTGTTTATAAAAGAAGAGCAGATGGTCTTGCAGTGATAAATACATCTTCAATAGATGAAAGATTAAGAGAGGCTATAAAGTTTCTCATTAATTATGAAACAAAAGAGATTTATTTAGTATGCAAAAGAGAGTCAGGATGGGTTGCTGCAGATTTGTTCTCTAAATTCACAGGAATAAAAACGTTTACAAAAAAATACCCGCCAGGAGTTACTACTAACCTAATTTTAGAGAATTTTTTTGAAGCAGAATTAACAATTATTTGCGACCCTTGGATTGATAAAAATGCTTTAAATGATACTGCAATCTTAAAAAAACCAGTATTGTCTTTGTGTGATACAAATAACTATACAACAAACGTGACTCAAATAATTCCTTGCAACAATAAATCTAAAAAATCAATAGGATGCATTCTTTATATTTTAGCAAGAGAATATTGTAAAGCAAAAAAACTTCCTTTTGATGCAGTTCTTGAAGATTTTACTGGAAAATTAGAAGAAGCCTCTAAGTAGTCTATTTTTTTAATCTTTTTTTAGCTATTTTTTTTAATTTAGTAATCTCTTTTTTCTTTTTGTCAATGTTGCAAACAATATTTTGAAATTTTTTCTTTTGGCTAATAAAATCCTCTTTCTCTCTTTCTAATTTCTTTTTCTCTTCAATAATATTATCCACTTCTTCTCTTTTTTTCAATTTTTGAATAAATACAACCATTTTTGCCATGGGAATTCTTACTAAGTTTAGCAAAGTAAACAATAATGTGAAAATAATTATCAAAGGGAGGAGGACACTCCATTCATAAGGAGTTTCTGCATAAACAAATAATATTAAAACATATGCAAGCAAGTTTGAAGTTAAAGGAGAATTTAATTGTTCTGCAACTTTCTTAGGAAGAAAATGTTGGAAATTCAAAACAAAAATTATTGCTCCTAAAAATAAAAGAAATAATGCTACAATTAACTTTCCAGGATAATTAATAAAATTAGTTCCTCCTCCATTATTAATACCATAAATGTATCTTAATAAGTTCATAGAAACAAATAATAAAACAAGAGAATTAAGAACATGAGAATGCCATCCAGGAGTTTCACCTTTGTAAACTTCTGAATAAATTATCATAACCAAGGTAGCTATTATTAACGGAGTAATTGCCCAAATTAACTCTGGCCTTAAGTTAAGGCTTAAAAAATAAAGTGTTTTTTGAAGTATCTGAATCACCATCTTTTGTCTTTTTTACTAATTTATAATTAAATATAAACCTTGCTTTTTAAATTTTTTCACAAACTAAATAGACCTCTCAATTTCAATTAATCTTCTAAGTTTAGCTTCTCTAACCTTGCCATAAATACTTATTTTAATAAAATTTGTTTCCCAAGCAACAGCAAGATCTGCGATTGTATCATCCATGGTTTCCCCGCTTCTGTGAGAAATTATTGTTTTAATATTATTCTTTTTTGAGAGTTCAATTACTTCCTTTACTTTTAATAAGCTCCCGATTTGATTAGGCTTTACAATTATTGAATTTATTGATTTCATTTTAATAGCTCTTTTTAATCTTTTAGGATTTGTTGTTGTTAAATCATCTCCAACAATTAAACAATCCCCTTTATTTAATTCTTTAAATCCAGAAAAATCTTCTTCATCTAAAGGATCTTCAACATAAAACAAAATATATTTTTTTATAAGATCCTCGATATAATGCACTTGACTATTTTCTGTCATTTCTACCCTCGGATTTTTATAAATATATTTTCTATTTTTAAAAAAACTACTTGCTGCAACATCTAATCCAATATTAATTCTTTTATGTTTTTTTCTTAATCTGGTTCGTATTTCAGACATAATTTCTAAGATTTCTTCATCATTGTGATTAGTTTCCCATGCCCCTTCATCATTTCTTTTTCTTGCTTTTAAAAGTTTTTTTGCAAGTTTGTAAGCTTGATTATTTATTTCAACAGATTCAGCAAAAGTATCTCCATTTGCAATAAATAAAAATTCTTGAAAATCAGGTTTCAGTCTATTAACTCCTTTGCTGTGCAACCCACCTCCAATTGCATTACCAACTAGACGAGGAAACTTACTTACCTTAGGGTTTGGATTTAACCATTCCCATAATTCTTTATTATTTTCTTTAGCTAATGATTTTAATATGCTTGATTCAAAAGCAAACAAAGAATTCCCACCAATCTTATTTGAAACTAATTTTTCTAATTTTTTTAAATCCTCAAATTTCTTTAAATTTAATTTATTTAATTTTTCAATAGAAATCTCATTAATAAATCTAATATCTGATTTTAATTTATCTTTTAAGGTCTTGTCTGATTTAAATGTTTTAACATAAGATTTTATCTCATGTTCTCCTGTTGATTTCCCAGAAGGCGCAGAAGTAATAAACCTGCCTTTATCTGTGATAACAATAACTTGTATTGTTGGTTTTCTTCTAGAATCTTTTATAATTTTAGCTTTAACCTCTTTTATTATCATTTTCCTTATTATAAGTAGTCTAAAGGGCTTTTTATATTTTTTATTAATTGATTTGATACAGACAAATAGATTTGCGTTGTTTTTAGGTCAGAGTGTCCAAGCAGTTTTTGAATAATTTTTAGGTCTGTTCCATTTTCTAAAAGGTGTGTTGCAAAGCTATGTCTAAGTGAGTGTGGATGAATTTGTTTTTTGATTCCAGCTTTTTTAGAAGAATTTTTAATAATTTTTCTTATTGTTGCAGTTGTTAATTTTCCTCCGCGATTTGAGGGAAATAAGAATTCGCCTTCATTTAAACCCACATACTTTTTTAATTCTTCCTTCAAGGAACTTGGAAGGTTAACATGCCTATCTTTTCTTCCTTTTGAAAGACGGATTTTAATTAATCCTCCCTCGAAATCAATATCTTTTTTCTTTAGATTAATTACCTCACTAACCCGAAGCCCGCACCCATAAAGAAGTTTTATTATTAGTTTGTGTTTAATATTCTGAGTAATTTCAATTAACCTTTTAACTTCATCCGAACTCAAAACGATGGGAATTGGCTTATTTCTTTTTGGATGAGGAATTTTAAACTTTTGATGTAAAACTTTATCAAAGAAAAATTCAATCGCAGATAGGTTTTGAGAAACTGTGGATGGATTTTTTTGTTTTAAAATAACCTGAACATATCTTTTAACACTATTCTCATTCAAACCAATATTCTCAGAAAACTTCAAAAACTTCTCAACAGCAAAAACATAACTTTTAACCGTTTGTCTTGAAAAATTCCTTATTTCAAGTTCCATTTTTAGTTTATCAATAAGTCCCTTTTGCATTAAATAAAAATAAGTTCATACTTTATAAAGTTATGATAACATCCCCAAGTGGTATCATATCTTAACTAATGTTGGGATATTATTATGTTCCCAGGCGCTCGTTTAAGTCGCTCCTAATTTAATATTTGAT
>CAZQKV010000074.1:0-4426 GCA_964593995.1 Candidatus Woesearchaeota archaeon | reverse complement strand
CAAGCTTGTTTATCTATTTCATCCCTTGGAATAGCTTTCCAAAGAAACAAAAGTATTACTGCCAAACCTATAATTATTAAAATTATGGAAATTGTTTTCTTTGATAGTAAAAATCCTCTTTTATTCATTTTAAATCAACCTTTCTTATTTTTAAATACTTAACTATGTAAACTTAACTGCATAATATATTGCAATAATCACACCTACTGCAAGTGCTAAAAAAGCTATCCAAATTATAACTTTAATTAAACTCTCCATTTCAATGTCTGCTTTTTTATTTTTTTTAATTTTTTTGTTTTTCATTTTCTTATTTCATATCTTATCTATCACTTAATTCAATTTTAATTAATTCTTCTTGTTTACTAATTTTTATTTCATAAGGTGGTTTTCCTGAAAATTTAATGACATCATATGATCCTGGCTCATAAATTATTTTACCATATTCTTCAAGAAGCGCTTCAACCCCTTCTGAATAAGACTTTCCGCTTAAATCAAGACAGGGCGGGCCTGATGTAGTTGGATCCCAACGACCACTTTTCGTAAACAAAAAACGACAAGTCTCCCCCGTTTCTGTAAAAGTATGCATCATTACTCCCTCTTCAAAATGGAAAATCTCAATCTCAAAATTCAAACCCCTGCAACCTTTTAAACCACTGCAATCAGAATCTTTACACAAACACAAACAACTAACATATCTTCCAACACACTCTCCTTCAGGAGTTCCTTTATCTTCAATTAAATAATTTCTCAAATACCAACCTTTCGGAGGAAAAATAATTGCATAAAGATAATCTTCAGTATAATCTGCACTTTTCAAATAATCAATTTTCTGGCTTATAATCTCTAAATTTTCTCTTGCGCTTTTCACCTGATTTTCTTTTTTAAACATATTAAATAATTTATATGAAAGAACAACAAGTGCAGCAATAATAAGAACAGCTATTACTAATTTAGCTATTTCTTCTACAGTAATGTCAGCTTTTTTGTTTTTCATTTTATCATGAAATTATCTTAAATCAGCAACCCCTAATTTTAAGTAAATCTTGCTTGATTTTTCCTGCTTTAACTAATTTGTTGAATTCTTCTTGATCCATATAAACATATTTATTTTTTTCTTTATCAAAATCTTTCCATTCATATGTTTTTGAAGTCCCAAGAAGTTTATCTAACCAACTCTCCTCCCCTAAAACCTTAACAAGAACAAGAATCTTCCCATCTTTAACACCATAATTTTCTCCTAATGCAGACAAAAAGCAGGATGAAGAATCACAGGTTCTCACAACCCTAAAACCGGGATTATTTAAATTAGATTCTTCAATATAATTATCAATAAATTTTCCTAAATATCCCAAACTATTAGAAGTGCCTTTTTCATAAATATAATATGAATCAAGCTTATCAGTATAAACTTCCTCTTTTTCAATAGATTTTAAATCCCTAATAAAAGAACAAAATTCATAATCTGGCTTACGATTACTACAAAATTTTATATCATAATTACTAAGATGCTCTTCCAGCTCTTTATCTCTCTGAATGAGATTGTGAGCGATTCTCGCTTCTTTAACCTCCTCACTAGTGGGAATGTTTCCATCAATCTCATCATTCCACTTAAGATCCTCCTCTAATTCATATAATTCTCTTGTCCAATCTATTGAAGATGTTTTTTTCAAACCATAGTGCTGAAGTTCATTGTCTGAAGAATTATAAACAATACATTTTTTATAAGGGTCTCTTAAAAGCAAAGTTACTTTGTCTCCATAAACTGTTGCATTTTTAAACCTATTGTCCCCCCCATAATAACATTCTCTAATCAGCTCTTGTTTTATTATCTGGTCAATTATTTTTTCTTCTGTTAAACCAGCAGGATAGTTTATATCAGATAATCTCCAGTTATCATTTTCAAAAACATAAAATTTCCCTGAATTAATTGCTAAATTTTTATTTTTAACACTTCTTATTAGATATTTTTCTTTTTCATTTACTTCTGCTTTAATTAATTCAAATTGAGAATCTACAGTAAGACCAAGAGCCAAATGAGTCGGATCAATTCCCATCACAACAGCATCTATCACAGGAATAACCATCTTTTTCTGATTTTCATTTAACCTATCTAAAAATTCTAAGTCAGAAGGTTTTAAGTCTTGCATATAGATAGCAAACCCTACTTGCGCATTCCATTCCCCTCCTAATTCTTCTTCAGAGGTACCTACTTGAGAATAAAACTCATTAACTTCTAACATTGCTCTTTTCTCTTCATTCCTTAATTTCAGATATTCTTCATCAAGTTCAATCATATACACTGGAATCCACTCAATTCCAGTTTCTTCTATTCCCCAACCTAAAGCTCCTTTTTTATACAAATCATTTCCTGAAACAGCATAATTTTTTAACCAAGAATCATCTTCATTATCTCTATTATTTAAATTAAAAGTATCAGAAATAACACATTTGCCTTTGCCATCATTTAAAGTTATTTCAACTTCAGAACCATAAATTTTAACTCTTTCTGTTAAATTAACAGGAGGCCTTCCATGAATATAATCAGAAATATTGCTAAAAAAACCATAAACATCATTATTAATTATCCAAAGAAGTATAACTGCAATAATTAAAATAAGCAATACATATTTAACAGTTTTGCTAATTGCAATCCTTTCTTGTGCTTTTTTTCCCCTCATTTTTATCTCTTAATTTTTCCCAAAACTTTATCTCCCAAACCTAACTAGATTTTTAATATACTCAATCATACCACTTCCTTTTCCACTTATTATCGCATATATGCCAAGGCAAACTGCTAAAGCAAGAAGACCTAAAATAACCCATCCAAGAACTTCTGCTTCCATTGCTTTTTTTATTTTTCCTAGTTTTTTTATTTTTTTTATTTTCATCATAATTTTAAATTTCCTTTTTATTTTTTTATTCTTATAATACCTTCATTTCTTTATTCAACAAACAACACCCCCACAATTTAAATCATTTATTTTATTATTAATAAATGCTTTATCAACAAGCTCACTGCATGTAAACTCCTCTTCTTTTCTTTTTCCATCTAAATAATACTTAACTTTTTTCTTTTCACAACAAAAAGCATATTCTTGCCCTGCAGACAATAAATTACAATTTGAAATAACAGTATCTACATTTGAATATGTAAAATAACCTTTAACTTTTTCAACAAAACTACTAGAACCACTTAAAAAAAAAGCCACTAAAAAAGCTAATAAAAACAAAGCTATAATCGCAACAATAACAGTTGTCCAAACCATCTCAATTCCTTTCTTATCCCTAATAAGAAACTTATTTTTTCCTCTTTTATCCATATTAAAACCAATAAAACTAGATTAATAAAGATTCTGTTCTTTATACTTATTATTACATAAATATTAATAAACTGTCTCTAATATGAAAAATTTATGAGTGAACAAGAAGAAAGCATATATCACGGTTACATAGACAAATTAGCAGAAAAAGCAGATAAAAGAAGCTTAGTTGAAATGGCACAAGATGATGGAAGACTTAAAGAAACTAAGCAAGCTAAAGAATTATTAGATGTTTGGACTGACGGTAAATTAGGAACTAGAAAAGGAAAAAGATACGGTTTTGCATATTTAATAGACAAATTAGAAATAGGGGATAGAGATGCATTTGAACATGCAAAAATTATTCTTAAAAATTATATGAAAAAAGGAAAGGCTCTTGCTTCTTTTGAAAACACGGCTGCTCAAGATAGTCTTAAATACTTTTTAACTTACCATGCCCAACAACATGTGAATAATTGCATTAGTGAAGGATATCCTGAAGGAGCCAAATTTTATAGAAAATATATTGATTTAGATTAAAAATTAAATAGTTAATCAACACTTTAACCAAATTCAGGCATAACCATTCCTGCTAAAGCAGATAATGCAACTATAGCAATAAAAGCAACTACTAAATACAATAAACAGCCTTTTAATAAATTTCTAGAAATCTGATAGCTTTGCCTTAATTTATCATCACCAGAATCAACAATAACTAAAGTATTTGTTAAAATAAAAATTATCTGAATAATATAAAAACCAATAGAAATTTGCATAAAATAAGGGGGAATCATCTTAGATAATTCAAACAGGCCCATTAAACTATCTGCAGTCCCTATTCCTGCAATTGAAATATCTCCTCCCCCCATACTAATCATATTTCTTAAATGCCCTAAAATTGAAGTTATCATTGCAGTTAAACCAATAACAATTCCTGCTAATAATGGAGCTAAAAAAGTCATATTGCTCTTCATATCTGAAACAACATCTGCTAACAAGTCTTTTAGCCTTTCATTAATCTTATGCAAGTTTCGAACATATTCAGAAATGCTCATCAAACTTTGAGCAGCAACTTGCAGCCCTTTTTTCACACTCTCAATTAAGATTCTCATGCTTGTTGCAATCAA
>CAZQKV010000073.1:0-4434 GCA_964593995.1 Candidatus Woesearchaeota archaeon | reverse complement strand
TTATGAAAATACAGGAGCTTATACCCTTTATGCAACAGTTATGGAAGAAAATGCTCAAGGTTATGATGGGGATACTTATGATTTTCAAATGATAATCCCTGAAAATGGGAGTGCTGCTTGGACCAGTGCAACTGCTTATTATCTTTATGTTGAAATAGGAAATTAAAATGATAAATTTAAAAATAAAAAAAAAGAAAATAGAAACAGTATTAATGTTTTTAGTTTTTATAGAGATAGCAGTATTCACTTTGTTTTTTTCTTTTTTTAGTTCTCCTGTAATTGGGGAAGTAGGAACTCCAAATGCAACAGTTGCTACAACCTTAACAGTTGTTAAAGTTGCTCCAGAAGTGCTGAATGTTTCAATTGATAATGGTAATGCAACAGTAATTCTCACTGGAAATACAACTAAAATAATCACTTGTGTTGGAATAATTAGAGATTGGGATAATTATACTGATATTGAAAATGTTACTGCAAGGTTTTTTGATAATTATAATTCGACTTATAGTGATCTTGATGATAATAACGAGCATTACAAAAATGATAGCTGTGTTTTAAATAATTCTTATGATGGTATATATTTTTCAGAAGCAACTTGTACTTTTTCTGTTTGGTATTATGCAAACCCCACTCAATGGAATTGCACTATAGTGGTTACAGATAATACTAGCCAGCAGGGCCAGAATTATGATTTAATAAACATTTCAGAACTTTTATCTGTTTTACTTCCAGATACTCTTGATTATGGAACTGTGAATTCTACTTATGTTTCTGCTGAAAAAGTCGCAAATGTTAGTAATGTAGGCAATGTTAGGATTGATTTGAATTTAGAAGGATATGGTATTTCGCAAGGAGATGGTTTGGCAATGAATTGTTCACGAGGCAATGTTGGAAATATTAGTGTTGGATATGAAGCATATAATTTAACAGAAGCCAGTTCCTTTGGAAATGTTACACTAACGCAGCTTACAGATATGTATATTAATCTAACAAGCGCGCCAGTTTTAGAGCAATTTGATTTAGATTATAGATTTAATGATACTATTAATGAAGCTTGGAATGAATCTTATTGGAGAATATATGCTCCATTAGGTGTTGCAGGAACTTGTAATGGGAGCATTATTTTTGGTGCTGTTAAAAGTTAGGTTTATAGAAAAGATTTTAAAAATGGCAGATTCTTTACTTAATTTTAAGGCTTATTTTTATGTAGAATCTTTTGAAGACAGGTTTGATGCAATTGATGAAGCAAATACAAGAATCTATAATATTTTGAATGCAAACAAAATAAAAATTCCTTTTCCTCAAAGAAGTGTTCATTTGAAGAAGTAAGAAGATTTATAAAATTGCAGGTATTCTTTTTTAAAGAAAAAAGAGGAAAGATTTAGGTGATAAAATGCGAATTGCTATTAATGGTTTAGGAAGAATTGGAAGAGCTGCTTTAAAAATAGGTTTGGAAAGAGGAATAGATTTTGTTGCAATAAATGACCTTACAGATATTAAGACTTTAGCTTATTTAATTAAATATGATTCTGTTTATGGAGTTTATGGCAAAAGAGTAGAAGCAGGAGAAGATTATATTAGTATTAATGGAAAAAAAATAAAAGTTTTTTCTGAAGACAATCCTTTAAATCTTCCTTGGGATGAGTTGGGTATTGATGTTGTTATTGAATCTACAGGAGTTTTTAAGGATAGAGATAAGGCAGGAATGCATTTGAAGGCAGGTGCTAAAAAAATTGTGATAAGTGCTCCAAGTGAAGATCCGGATATAATGATTGTTTTAGGTGTTAATGATAAATCTTTAAAGAAAAAACATAAAATTATTTCAATGGCTTCGTGTACTACAAATTGTCTTGCTCCTGTTGCAAAAGTTTTAAATGATAGTTTTGGGATTAGAAAAGGGTTTATGACTACTATTCATGCTTATACAAATGACCAAAAGATTTTAGATGTTCCTCATAAAACATTAAGAAGAGCAAGAGCTGCTGCAGTTAATATAATCCCAACTACAAGCGGGGCAACAAATGCAGTAGGTGTTGTTATCCCAAAACTTAAAGGTAAATTAGATGGATTAGCAATGCGTGTTCCTGTTATGTGCGGGAGTATTGTAGATTTTGTTTGTGAATTAAAAAAGCAAGTTAGCAGGGAAGAGGTTAATAGAGCATTAGAAAGAGCTAGCATTGGAAGAATGAGGGGGATTTTACAATATAGCGAAGATGAATTAGTAAGTTCAGATGTTATTAAAAATACTCATTCATCTGTTGTAGATGGGTTATCAACACAGGTTATTGAGGATAAAAAAGGCAAGGGAAGCATGATTAAAGTTTTGTCTTGGTATGACAATGAGCATGGGTATAGTTGTAGATTAATTGATTTAATAAAGAGATTGAGGTAAAAAAAGTTTAGATTAAGAATGGATACTTATAAGAGATCAATTTATAAAACAATTACTTGGAGAATTATTGCAACTTTAACTACTATTATTGTTATTTATATTTGGACAAAGAGCTGGTCAATTTCATTAGTTGCTGGGATAGTTGCTAATGTTTTGAAAACTGTTTTTTATTATATTCATGAAAGACTATGGAACAGAACAGATTATGGAAGATTAGTAGTTCCTGCAAAAAAATATAAATCTGAAAAGAAGGCAAAATTAAAAAAATGAAAAAACAGATATTTATGATACATGGCGGGATGACCTTCAAAAATAGAAAAGATTATTTGAAGTTTTTAAAGACTAGAAAAATATCAATTAAAGAAAGAATGCGTTGGCATGATGCTTATTTAAAGAAAAAATTAGGTAAAAACTTTGAAATTATAAAACCACGCATGCCTTTGAAAGATAACTCAAAATATAATGATTGGAAAATTCATTTTGAAAGGCATTTCCCTAAGCTAAGAAATAAGATTATTTTAATTGGTGAATCTTTAGGGGGAATCTTTCTTGCAAAATATTTGTCTGAAAATAAATTTCCTAAAAAAATATTATCTATTTATTTGATTGCTCCTCCTTTTGATGACTCCTTACCTGGTGAAGATTTAGTTGGAGGATTTAAACTTAAATCTAATCTTTCAATGATTGAAAAAAATTGCAAGAAAATCAATTTATTATTTTCAAAAAAAGATGATGTTGTTCCAGTATCTTATGCTGAAAAATACAAAAGTAAATTAAAAAAAGCCAAGATTATAATTTATGATAATGTTAAAGGCCATTTTGAAATATCCCAATTCCCAGAAATTGTCAAAATGATAAAAAAAGAAATAAAATGAAAACTATATCTAATTTTAATTTTAAAGGAAAAACTGTTTTGCTTAGAAGTGATTTAAATTCTGATGTTGTTAATGGCAAGGTTCTTTTAAGTACCAGGATAAAAGAATCTGCAAAAACAATTAAGGAGCTGAAGAAAAAAGGAGCTAAAGTCATTGTGATTGCTCATCAGGGCAGGCCTGGAAAAGATGATTTTGTTAGTTTAAAACAACATGCTAGATTTTTAAATAAGCATGTTAAAATTAAGTTTGTCGACGACATAATTGGAAAAAAGGCAGAAAAGGCTATTGGAAAGATGGGGCCCGGGGGGATTATATTACTAGATAATATTAGATTCTTAAAAGAAGAATTTAAACCTGGAAAAAATAAGCTTGTAAAATTTTTTATTGGGAAAATTGATTTTTATATTAATGATGCTTTTTCTGTCTGTCATAGAAATCAGACGAGTATTGTTAGTTTTCCTAAACACTTTAAAAGCTGTATTGGGAGAATTTTAGAAAGAGAATTAAATGCTTTAAAAAAAATTAAAATTAAAAATTGTTTGTATATCTTAGGAGGTGCTAAACCTGAAGAAAATATTAAGTTATTAGCAAAAAATAAAGTTTTAGCTTGCGGATTGTTTGGGCAGTTGTGCTTGATTGCTAAAGGCAAGAATCTTGGAAAGCAAAATAAGTATTTGAAAAAGGAAAGAGTTTTGAATAAAAAGATTTTAAACCAATTGAAAGGGAAATTGAAAAATGTTCAAACTCCTAAAGACTTTGCTGTTTTAAAAATGGGTAATAGAAAAGAGCTTTCTTTAGATGAATTTCCAAGTCAGTATGAGATTTTTGATATTGGTAAAAAGACTATTGAGAATTATGTTAAAGAAATTAGAAAGGCAAGGGCAATTTATATGAAAGGACCTGCAGGATTTTGTGCAGATAAGAAGTTTTGCAAAGGCACTTTTGCAATTTTAAAGGCAATTTCTAAAAGCAGGGCATTTAGTTTAATTGGTGGCGGGCATTTAAGTAATGCAATTGAGGAATCTAAAATAAATAAGGATAAAGTAGGGCATATTAGCCTGTCTGGAGGAGCTTTATTAAGCTATATTGTTGGGGAAAAACTTCCTGGATTAGTTGTTTTGAAATAAATGTTAAAATCAAAACTTTTATTAATAGTATTAATTTTAT
>CAZQKV010000072.1:0-4506 GCA_964593995.1 Candidatus Woesearchaeota archaeon | reverse complement strand
TTGAAACTATTTTAGATACTCCAAGCAGTCTTGGAGGTGAATTTTTAGATGCAATTAAGAATGTTGCACTTGATTTGATTGATAAGGGAAAAGCAGATGCATTTAATGTTGTTTTTAATACATACAAGCTTGCCGGGCAGTTAGTCCCTCATGTTCATGCTCATATTATGCCAAAAAAGAAGGGTGATGATTTTAGATTAAGTGTTGTTGGTGGCTTAAGAGAAAAAAAGAGAGAAAGGAAAGAATAGGATGAACAGAGTTAAATATTTTGGACTTGTTTTTTGGTTTTACTTGTTTTTGATTATTCTTGTTTATTTATCTCCATTCCTTATTAATTTGAAAATTTTAGTTTTTTTATCTTACTATATTATTTTCAGATACTTATTTTTGATGGTTGTATTCTCACTAAGCAACAATTTGGAAATATAAGTCATATGAGTTTTTATTATCCTTATTTACTTAAATTAGGGTTTAATGTTAATCAAAATTTTATTTATTATTTGATGAGATATATAATGCCTTTGATTATTTTTTAATAGCTATTTTATGGCAGATAATTTTTGGTTTTGAACCATTTTTATTTTGAGCTCAAAAGAAAAAGCTTGCATAACCTACAACAGCTGAATTATCCCCTGTTACATCCCCTGAATTTTTATATTCTATGAGTCTTGGAGATGTTTTTTTTAGTTTACACAAATGAAATAAGATAAGAAGAGGATAGATGCCGCAGGCATCTATTTTATTAAATTCACTTAAATTAAGAGATTCAATAATTTCAATTGATTTTTTATCTTTTTTTTCTGCGATTTCATATGGCAGAAAATGGCTGAGGTCTGTTGAAAAAACATAAACTGCTTTTATTTTTGCTATTTTTTCTGCTATTCTTTTTGCTTGCTCTTCTGTTATATGGCCTATCATTAAAGGCATTACTTCTTTGACTCCAAGTTTTTGAAGAAAAGGGACCTGGTTTGTGATTGAGTGCTCTTTGTTAATGTCTGCTGGAAAAAATTCTGTGTTAAAAAGTTCAATAAGTCCTAAAGGAGTCCTCCATACTTTTAAATTAGAAGTTGCTGCTTCGTTTAGACGAAAATAGTGTGAGGGACCTATAATAATTGCTTTTTTAAATCTCTTGCCTTTTAAATATGCAAATGCTTTTCCTGCAACTTCTCCTGAATACTCATATCCTGCATGAGGAACAATAATTCCATTAACTTTTTTATTGTTTTTCTTTCCTATGAACTTGTTTAATTGCTGGTTGAGAGTGTTTTTATTTTCAGGGTACCACATACTTATATATAGTTATTTTAGTATATATTTTTATTGTAAGATGAAAATCAAGGAAATCAAGGCTAAGTCTTGTATGACTAAAAGCAAGTTAACTGATTATGTTATTAATCCTTGTGTTGGGTGCCAGCACGGGTGCAAGTACTGTTATGCTGTTTTTATGGAGCGCTTTATGAATATTAAAGAGGACTGGGGAGATTTTGTTTATGTTAAAATAAATTATCCAGAACTTTTAAAAAAAGAAATTAAAAAAAATAAGCCTGGAAATGTTTTTATATCAAGTGTTACAGACTGTTATTCTCCAATTGAAGGCAAATATAAACTAACTAGGAAAATTTTAGAGATTTTTGCTGATTCTCCTGAAAGCAAAAAATTTACTTTTGAAATACTTACCAAATCTGCTTTAGTTAAAAGAGATTTTGATTTAATTAAAAAATTAAATGTGGATTTAGGAATGACTATTAATTGTTTAGATGAAAAGTTTTCAAGAGTTGTTGAGCCTTTTGCATCTCCTCCTAAATTAAGGGTTGAAGCTTTAAAAGAAGCTAAGAAATTAGGAATAAAGGTTTTTGGGTTTATTTCACCTGTTTTTCCAGGATTTACAGATTTGGAAAAAATTTTTAAGGAATTGAAGTTTTGTGATTATGTTTGGGTTGAGTGTCTTAATATTAAAAAATCTACATTAGATAGATTGTTGTCAGCACTAAAAGAAAATTTCCCAGAAAAATTAAAAGAATTTGAGAACATTCTTCATAACTACGAAGAATATTATCTTCAGATTAAAAAAGAAGCAAGGAGATTAGAAAAAAAATATAATCTTAAAATAAAAAATATTGTGGTTCATTAAAATGAAACAAGCAGTTTTATATAAAAAAGAAAAAACAAGAATCAGATGTTTAGCTTGCTCACATAAATGTTTGATTTTACCTAATAAGACAGGAATCTGCGGGGTTAGAAAAAATATTAATAATGAATTATACTTGTTGGTTTATGGAAGGGTGATTAGCATGGCTGTTGACCCAATTGAAAAGAAGCCCCTTTATAAGTTTTTGCCAGGAAGCAAGGCATTTTCAATTGGTACAATTGGGTGTAATTTTAAATGTGATTTTTGTCAAAACTATGATATTTCTCAAGCTTCAAAACAAGAATTAGATGAGGAATTGTTTTTAGGAAATGAAGTTACTTGCGAGAATATTGTTGAGCAAGCTTTAGAAACTGAATGCAAAAGCATTGCTTATACTTATAATGAGCCTGCAATATTTATTGAATTTGTTAAAGATGTTGCAAAGCTTGCTAAAGAGAAGGGATTGAAAAATATTTTAGTTACAAATGGCTATATGAGCAAGGAAAGTTTTGAATTTGTTTCAGGTTATATTGATGCAATGAATATTGATTTGAAGGGAAGCAATGATTTTTATAAAAAATATTGCGGTGCAACATTGCAGCCAGTTCTTGATACTATTAAGAGAGCTTATGAGAAAGGAATCCATATAGAAATAACTACTTTATTAATTCCTGATGCAAATGATAGTGAAAAACAATTAGAAAAAATAGCTAAATTTATTGCAAGTATAGATAAGAATATTGTTTGGCATATAAGTAGGTTTTTCCCAAAATATAGAATGATGGAAAAACAGGCAACTAAAATTAATAGTTTAAAAGATGCTCGTAAAATTGGGGAAAAGTATTTGAACAATGTTTACCTAGGAAACATATAATATAAAATGTCAGAAGAATCAGAAACAAGAAAATATTTATATAAATTAGAAGAAATGGGAATTGTTGTTTTAGAAAGAACTAAGGAAAGAGAGTGGTATAATTATTCTTGGAAATTAACTCAAAAAGGAATGAAATTAGTAGAATCAAATAAGAAGTTAAAGGAGTTTTTTGAAAAAGGTAAAATAAAAGAATTTTATGAGAAATTAGAAAATTTGAGGAATTAGAAGATGGGGGATTTAGAACGAGATTTGAGGCCCTTGCTAAAACTTGCAAGGCAAGCAATAGAAAGTAGGTTTAGTAGGGGGGATGTAAATGTTAGTAAAGAAATTAAGGAAAAATTTTCTAAAGATGGGGCCTGTTTTGTTACAATTACTATTAATAGAAGGTTAAGGGGATGTATTGGAAGTTTGGAAGCGAGGCAACCTCTTTATCAAGATGTTATTGATAATGCAATAAATGCTGCTTTTGGAGATCCAAGATTTTTACCTCTTAATTCATCTGAATTAAAAAATATTAAAATTGAGATATCTGTTTTATCTGAACCTAAAAAATTAAAGTATGAAAGTTCTGCAGACCTTTTGAAGAAAATAGACAAAGACATGGGGATTATTTTAGCAAAAGGATTTTTCTCAGCTACTTTTCTTCCGCAAGTTTGTGAGCAAATTTCAGATAAAGAAAGTTTTTTAGAAGAGCTTAGTTTAAAAGCAGGCTTGCCTGCTGATGCTTGGAAAACAGCTGAAGTAGAGTTTTATAGGGTTGAGAAAATTGAAGAAGATTGAGTTGTAAAGCAGGAACTCCTTGAAATGGCTACACCGGGAGTTGTAAAGCAGGAACTCCTTGAATGGCTACACCGGGAGTTGAACCCGGGACCTCTGCCTCATGAGAGCAGCGTTCTAAACCACTGAACTATGTAGCCAAAAATAGAAAATGAAATTGGTTTAAAAAGTTTTGTAACATAATTATATAATAGAAAAATAGAAAAAGCTTAAAAATATTCAATATGTGGTATTGTTATATTACATTATAAGAAAGTTAAAAAGAGGTTGAAAAAAGATTGATATGGCTCCAGAAAGTATTAGTGGAATTTTAGGGGGCATTAGAGATAGTGTTTCAAATGCTGTTTCATTTAATAATACTTTGGTTGGAGATTTTTCTCCAGAACTTGCTTCTATGATGTCTGGTTTAATAACAATTCTTAAAGCAGCAGGAATAATTATTATTGCTTATATTATTTTCTTGCTTATAAAGAGCCTTTTAGGCATGAGAAGGAATATGAGGATTGATGCAACATATCATAAAGTTAATCAAATTGTAGAAAAAATAAAAATGGCCATAAGAAAAAGGACTGAAAAAGGGACGAAAGTTATCGTTGCTGGTATTGGAAATACAATCGGGATTGGAATTTAAATAAACTCTTTCTAACTCTATTATTTTTTTTATTATTGGATCTTAGATAACTTTTAAAATCATTCATTTACTATTGTTTCTTAATTTAAAATATAA
>CAZQKV010000071.1:0-4529 GCA_964593995.1 Candidatus Woesearchaeota archaeon | reverse complement strand
TGAGTTTGTGTATAAAAGGTCTTGCGCATCTGTATTTAGTGCTACAAATTCTCCCCCTTTAATTCCAATTTCTTTCATTCTTGAGATTGTGTTGCCTCCTGCTCCGCCGATTCCAAAAACTTTTACCTTAGAAGCTTGTTTTTTAAGAAGTTCTTCTAATTCGCGGTCAATTTCAGCTAATTCAGGATTTTTACCATAAATTGAAGAAGAGAGTGATTCTATTATTTGAACAGGGGGGGCTTGGAAAACTGGCCGAGAGGGTCTTGCAGAAGAAGATTTTCTTAAAGAATCTGTAATAGGAGTATCAGAAACTCTAAAACTCTGAAAACTAGATTCAGATTGATCTGATGAATCTACGTATTCGTCTTTGTATTCATCCTTATATTCATCGCGATATTCATCTCTATAATCGTCAGAGTCTCCCCTTTGATATTCCTCATCCATTCTTGTGGGAATCCAAATTCGTATTTAAATATTATTGCATAAAAACATATCCTATTAAAGCAATAATAAAATTGTAATAATCTCCAAGAAAGAATTTAATTATTGTTTTTTTCTTTAGTATCTTATTTTTTTTCTTGTTTTTTATATTCAGTTTTTTCTTTTTCTTTTTTTTCTTCTTCCTTTTTCTTACTAACTTCGAATTCAAAACCAGTTAGGTCATTGAATTTTTGCTTGAACATGTCAATAATCGGTTTAATTTTTTTATCACTAAAAATAATTTTTTTCTTTTCCTTGTCAATATCAAATTCAAATCTTTTTCTAAAAAAGAAATCTTGCAAAGCATTTACTTTTTCATTAATATTATCTACTTTTCTAAGAATCTTAAATTTATAATCAACTTCTTTTCCTGCTAAAGGATTGTTAAAATCAACAATAACTCTCCCTCCTGAAACAGAAAGTATTTTTGCTATGTAATTATCTAGTTGCAATGTCATTCCTGGCATTGGATTCATGTTTTTTTCTTTAAAAACTTTCATAGAAACTGTTTTAATCATATCTGAATTTCTTGGGCCAAATGCTTTTTCAGGAGTTAAATGAATTGCATATTTTTCTCCAATTTCTTTTCCTTCTAATTCTTCATCAAGACCTTCTAAAACCATTTTATTTCCAACAGAAGTAATAACTGGTTTAACTTCTGCATTTAATCCCATTTTCTCTGCTTCTTTAGGATCTGTTGTATCAAAAACCATTTCATTAGATAATCCTGTAAATTCTAATTCAATAAAGTCGTTTTTTTGAATTTTCATTATAATAAATTGTCTCATGCTGGGTTTAAAAATCTTTAGAAATTACATAACATTTATAAACAAATTTAATTTTTATTGGTCATGACCTTTAAATTAATCAATGCTTCAGCTGCAAAATCAGGCAGCACTATTATAGTTGATGGTGTTCCGTGCACTGTCAGAACTAATGATTTAAGCAAGACTGGGAAACACGGGCATGCTAAATGCAGAATTGAGGCAATAAGTATTATAGATGGAAAAAAGAAAGTTTTTGTTACAGGAGGTCATGAAAGATTAGAAGTTCCCATGATTAATAAAAACAAGGCACAATTATTATCTATTGCAGAAGGAAAAGCAAGTGTTATGGATCTTGCAAGTTATGAAACAATTGAGCTTCCTCTTCCTGAAGAATTAAAAGAAGAACTAAAAGAAGGAGACCAAGTAGAATATTGGGATGTAGAAGGACAAAAAATAATTAAAAGAAAAATTTAAAAACAGTTTAAATAATATTTAAAAATGGCTACAAAATTACCAGTTACCCAGGCAAGATTATTTAAGAACATATTTGTTTGCAAAAACTGCAAAACAAAAGTAAGAGCAGATGCAAGAAAAATATTAGATGGAAAAGTCAGATGCAGAAAATGCTTGAAAAAAGCTTTTCGACCTATTAGAAAAAAATAATAAGAGAATATAAAAGAGGACAAATAAAATGAGTTTTTTAATATATGATGTAAGTTTTTTAATTATTTTTATTATAATTATTTCAATTCTTTTGTATAAAAATAAAAAGCATGTTAAAAGAGAAATGGGTATTGCTTTTCTTTACCGTGCTCAATGGGGGGTTAAATTAATAGATTATGTTGGCAAAAAATACAAAAGAACCTTAAATGCTTTGAAATATGTTATAATCCCTTTAAGTTATTTATTAATGATAAGTATTATCTTTTTGATTGGCAGAGCAGTTTATTCTTATGTTAGGTATCCTTGGTTAACTAAATTAGTTAAAGCACCACCTCTTGCTCCTGTAATTCCTTATTTTCCTAAAATCTTTGGAATGGAAAGTTTTTTCCCTCCTTTTTATTTTACTTATTTTATTGTTGCTATTGCAATTGTTGCAATAGTTCACGAGTTTTCTCATGGTATTTTTATGAGACATAATAATGTTAGAATTAAAAGCACTGGTTTAGCATTTTTTGGTCCTTTTATGGGTGCTTTTGTAGAACAAAATGATGAAGATCTTGATAAACAAAAAAAATCAGATCAGATGGCAATTCTTGGTGCAGGAGTTTTTGCTAATTTTGTTTTTGCAATAATCTTCTTATTAATCTGGATAGGTCTTTTTTATATGACATTTATTCCATCAGGAACAATGTTTAATGCATACACTCTTGGACAGATTGAGATAAGTTCTATTGAGAGTATTGATGGAATAAATATTACAAACCCAACAAAAGATAATTTAATACAAATTACTGAAAATGAAAAACTAACAACAGATTTAATATTAGATGCTGATGGAAAATCACTGAATTTCACAAGCATCAGTTCTGGAGGCAAAACTTATTTTATAACATTAGAAATATTAAAAAAACAATTAAAAGAAAATGAATCTTATATTGTAGCTTATTATGATTTTCCTGCAATTAGGTCCGGATTAAGAGGAACAATTATTGAGATTGATGGAACTGAAATTGAGACATATAATGATTTAGCAGAAATTATGGAAACTTATAATCCTAGTGATGAAATTAATCTCAAAACAAATTATAATGAGAAAATTTTAGAATATAATATTATTTTAGCAGAAGACCCTTATCAAAAAGGCAGAGCTGTTTTTGGAATTAGTAATACTTTAACCTCTTTAAGATTTGATGAACAAATAGCTTTTTTCAAACACCCCTTCACATATTATAAAATCAAGAGTGAATTTTTATTATTTTTATATTATTTAGTGTTCTGGGTTTTTATTATTAATTTATTGGTTGCATTATTTAATATGCTGCCTGCTGCAATTTTAGATGGCGGAAGATTCTTTTATTTAACTGTTTGGGGAATAACAAAAAATGAAAAGTTTGCTAAAAAAGCTTATAAAGCTGCAGGCTACATAATCTTATTTGCTTTTTTATTAATGATGTTTTTCTGGTTTATTAGAAGGCTTCCTGTTTGGTTAGGTATTTAGGGTAGTAATTAGTTTTTTAAATAATCTTATTCTCGTAATTTTATAATTCAAATGATTAATAAAAAACAAGCTAAAAAAGTTCTAGAAAAACAAGGGTATAGAATTGTTGGTAAAAATAGTGCTGTTAAAATATGTAGATGGACAAAGCATTCTTTATTAGATGAAGGAGAATGCTATAAAGAAAAATTTTATGGGATTAAAAGCCATAGATGCGCCCAAATTTCTTGCACTTTGTTTAATTGCCAAAATAAATGTATTCATTGCTGGAGAAATTTAGATTATACTGAATCCTTGCAGAATGAAGATGTTGATAATCCAAAACAAATTATTAAACAAGCAATTGAACAACAAAGAAAACTACTAAGCGGTTTTAAAGGAAATGCAAAAACAAATAAAACAAAACTTAAACAAGCTCAGGAGCCAATGCATTTTGCAATCTCATTAACAGGAGAGCCAACATTATATCCTAAACTTGGAGAACTTATTAAAGAATTAAGAAAACAAAAAAAGACAACATTTGTTGTAACAAATGGGTTAAAACCAACCGCATTACAATCACTACAAAAACAAAAAGCATTGCCAACACAATTATATATCTCAATGAACAGCCCAAATGAAAAATTATATATTCGCTGGCACAGAAGCCAGGAAAAAAATCCATGGAAAAAATTTAATCAAAGTTTAGGACTAATAAATAAACTAAAAAATAAGACCAGGACAGTTATTAGAATGACTTTAGTTAAAGGAAAAAATAATAATATGAAACCAGAACATATTAAAGATTATTTAAAGTTAATAAAAAAAGCAGTTCCTGATTTTATTGAAGTAAAAGGTTATATGTCAGTTGGTTTTGCAAGAAACAGGAAAAATATGGGATATGAAGTTATGCCAACTCATGAAGAAATTAGAGATTTTTCAAAACAACTTATTAAACAATTAAAATCAGGATATAAAATACTTGATGAACATGAATTTTCTAAAGTTGTTTTAATTGGAAAAAATAAAAAAAGGATGAAGATAACAGGGGTTTGAACGCTCTTGTTGATTTGTATGTTTTTTAGTATAGATTTATTTTTAATTTGGTCTTTGTGTTTGTCTTTATGGATAATGTTATAAGAATT
>CAZQKV010000070.1:0-4612 GCA_964593995.1 Candidatus Woesearchaeota archaeon | reverse complement strand
AAATGGCTAAACTTTGTTATTATGGAACTGTTTTAAATTATGCAGCAAATTTAGGCCACACATTAGATTTTACTGAAATTTTAAAAGGATTATCATCAGAAAATGTTTTAGATTATTTAGAAAATTCAAAAGTAGCTGAAGTTGCAAATGAAATGGAAACATCAACAGCACTGTTGCTTTCAAAAACTAGAAGAACTTCAAAAAAAGGATTAGAAGTTTACACTTTTCCAAACCAATCATCAAAAGACAAAATTCTAGCAAATGGAGTTTATTCTCCATTTTTAAATTCAGAAATGGAAAAAGACCCTGAAAATCTTCATGTAGGAATAATTCACATGGAAGATGGAAAATATAAAGTAGCAATCAGAGGGCCTAATGCCTTGTCTTTAGCTGAAAAAATTTCAAAACATTATAATGGAGACTATGGAGGTAGAGAAACTGCAGCAGGATTTTCAACTACTCAAACAGTTGAAACTTCAGAGCTAATTGCAAAATTAGGAGAATAAAATGGAAAAAAAATATAATGAAAAAGATGCATTAAGAGCAACACAATGTGTTTTTCATAATGCAAGTAAGGCTAGAAAACTTAACAGGGGATATTCTCATGATATTTATGAAGTTGAAACAAATGAGTATCCTGAAAAAGTAATTATTAGATTTTCAAATGACAATCCAGAAAAATTCTCTTTAAAAAAAGAAGTAAGAGTTAATCAAATAATTCAAAAACTTGGTATACCAGTTCCAAGAATAATTTTACATGATGAAACAAAAGAAACAGTTCCTTATGAATTTGTAATAATGTCTAAATTAGAAGGAGAAGATTTAGATAAAATATGGGAAAATCTTTCAATAAAAGAACAACTAGAAATTATAGAAAAAATAGGAGAAATATTAGGAAGGATCCACACAATAAAATTTGATAGATTTGGTATGCTATTACCAGAAGGAATTGATGATGAAGGCAGTTTTAGTTTAAAAGGAAATAAACAAAAAATAAATTCAAGCCCAAGTGTATTTCACATTCTTTCAATGGCATTAGATGATTTAGGAAGATTTGCTTCTTATAATAATATAAATCCAGAATTTTCATCACACATAGCTAATTTTATTATAAAAAATAAAAAACTTGCAGAATCAAATGAAGAACCTTGCTTAATTCACGGAGATTTTTATAAATCAAATTTTAAAGTTAAAAAAATAAAAAATAAATGGTTCATAACTGGATTACTAGATTTTGAATATGCGGCATCAGAAATAAAAGAATATGATTTTATAAAATTAGATAGAGAAGGATTTCTAGAACCTGGAAAAATAAGACAAGCATTATTAAAAGGTTATCAAAAATTCCAAAAAGTAGATGAAGGTTTTGATAAAAAAGTCAAGTATTTCAGATATGGAAGGGACGTTGGATTTGCACAAGTTCTTCTGAAAATAGGAAGGATTAAATTAGTAACAGAAGTCCTTGAAAACTTAAAACAAAAAACCTCATTTAAAGGAGATATTTTTGTGAAAAAAATAGAAAATAACCTAAAAAAGTATACTTAATATTTCTCTTTTTTAATTTTCGATTGTTCATTTTCAAACCTCTAAAATCGCATAATCTCCTTCATAACCTAGATTCATGACATGCGTTTTCCCTATTTTGGCTTGTCCTCTTGCTTCATGTATATGTCCGCACAAAACTAATTTAGGCTGATGCTTTTTAATTGCATTTAATAAAATTTTAGATCCAATATGTTTTCCAGAATGAGTTTTATCAACATATCCAAATGGAGGAGTATGAGAAAGTAAAACTTGATCTCTATTTCCCTTTAACATCTTGTTTAATTTAGGTTCTCTTTTTTTATGCCCACCCAACTTAGCTTTTGTGTGATAACTATGAGAATGTTTTTCATAAATCATATCAAATAAAATAAAATTCACGCCTTTAATCCTAACTTTCCCGGTTTTTTTATAAATAAGATTTTTATATTTGCTAAAAATAGCCCGCGCTACTTTACTGCCCCTCCTGCTTGTATACATATTTCCCTTTAATATCAAAATAGGCAATTCATAAGAACATAATTTTTTAACAATATCTTTAAAAGATTTATCTGCTTTTTTTAGAAATTCTTTTGAAAAATGAACGGTCCCACTCCGAACCGCGTTCTTAGGAACAGGAGGAACATCACCAATACAAACAATAACCTCTATCTTATTACCCTTAACAATCTTATTCAAATTCTTAGGTAATTTCCCATGCGGGTCGCCAATTGCAAGTATTTTCATTTTCTTAAAATACTACCTTTTACCTTTATATCCTTTATAAAATTCAATTTTCTTTACTTTATTTGTTTTATCATTAATAGTAATTAAAATATTAGCATCTTTACCAAAACCAGCATTAATTGCAATAGTTTTTCCTAATTTAATTTTTCTAAAATACTCGTGTATATGACCTCCAATGCAAAGCATTGGTTTATACTTATTGCAAAACCATCTTGCAATAAAAGAACCATAATGTTGCTTATGAAAATCAGTTCCAGGAGCATGAATAATATCAATCCTTGTATTATACGGAACATTGTGTGTTAAAAAAATTGTTGGATTTTTTTTATTTCTTCTTTTATACTGCTTGTCTAACTTATTTTGAGTTTGCTTAAAACATTTTTTTAAAATCTCGTACTGCTTTTTTGTAACTCTTTTTTTAACTTTTGGTGTAGTAAATTTTTCACGAGCACTACTTAAACCAAAACCTAAAATATTAATTCCATTAAATTTATGCAATTTATAATGACAATCATGTATATTTTTCAAACCTTTAGCAAGTTTTTCATTTAATTTTCCTGCCCTATAAAAATCAGCAAACATTTTTACATAATGATAATAACTTTTATCAGGATTCTTGATTTTGGTTTTACCATAACTTTCATCCCAATTTCCAGGAACAATAAAAACAGGTTTCCCAATAGAATTTATTTTTTTCAAAATTTTCCTGCCTGCTGCTAAAGATTCTTTTTCTAATTGCTTAATTTTTCTTTTCCCTAACTCCTTCAGCATGTAATTGCCTAAATCAATAGTATTTCCTTTACTAAGATATTTCATCCATTTATTTTTAACAGGTCTAAAACCTTTATCAGATGCAACATCTCCTGTCATTATTATTGCATCAAAATCTTTAAAATGAATTCTCGGCATTATGCCATGCAAATCCCCAATCACAAGTATTTTCATATTAAAAACAAGAAAATTTAATTAGCTTATAAAATTATGCCTAAACCTTGCATAAAATCTCATATTTAGTATACCAAGGTATACTATGTTACTACCGCCCAATTACAACAAACCGAAAGGTTTATATACTAGTTATACCTATATATTATATCACCTCTTTTTCCCAGAAGAGTCAGGACATGCGCTTTTGTGTGACACCGGCTCCTCTAGGGTTTTAAATTCTCTAGATTATTTTTAGTGAATTCCTATCTAAATTTAGGCACGATTTATTAAGTAAGCTAGAGAATTACTTCTATTTTAATAAATTTTAAATTGAATTTTAACAAATTTTTTTTAGTCCCCTCCTAGTCTCCCTAGTAACGGCCCTATATATCACTATTATCTCTAAAATTATTAGGGATATTATTCCCACAATGAACCATCCAGAACCAGTCGTTTTAAAAAGCACACCAAAAACAACTATCATAACTCCAATTAAGCCGGGGATACCCAATAGAGCCTCAATGATTGTTCTCCTATCTTCTCGCTGAGCTTTTTTTGCATAGCTTCTTCTAATAGCCTTTAGCTGTTTTGGACTATATTTCGGCATAAAAACCCTAAGATATAATATTTTATAAACTTTATACTACTCGCAAAATTATGATTGATAAAGACCGCGAATTCAAAGAGAAGCACCATAGGGAAGTGTTCCTAGCAAGAGGAGGAGCTCTTGAATTATCCACAATGATGGAAAAGAGATTCAATGAAATTTTATCAAAAATAGGTAAAGAAAAAATCCCATACCATTTTATGACAAAGGCAATACTTGTAGAAAATCTCATGCTAAAACTAACTCCAGAGATTGAAAGAGAGAAGTTCAAAACTCTTCAAGACTTTGTTACATTAAGAAATATTTTCGCACATGCCCCAATAAAATGGAAACTTCAAAAGCTAGAATTTGAAAGTGAAGGACAATATAAGAAATTCTTTAAAACAAATCCAGAATGGAAAAACTTCAATATCGCTATTAACCATTTTAATGCTATATCAGGACGCGCTCTAGATCTTATTGAAAACTTTATCATTCAATTTAATAAAAGCGAACAACTAAAAAGAATGCTTGAAAAACAACTCCTAGGGGGATTGAGTGTTGAAACCCTTGAAAACGCTATGGATGAAGATATGAAAAAATTCTATGAAAAAGTAAAAGACAGAGATATAGAATCTTTTTTTGAATAGATAATTAAAAAGCCAATTACGGACTTAATCTATCTCTATCTCTCGGAAATAATGTAACTTCCCTAATATTAGGTATTTTAAGAATTTGCATAACTAATCTTTCAACCCCCATACCCCAGCCAGCGTGAGGAGGTGAGCCGTATCTAAAGCTGTCAACATATCCCTTAAATAATGTTTCGCC
>CAZQKV010000069.1:0-4629 GCA_964593995.1 Candidatus Woesearchaeota archaeon | reverse complement strand
TGCTGTGATTGATGACTGCTCAAGATATTGTTTAGGATTAATTGATTTAAAAAGAGTCACAACTCAGATTATAACACAAATCTTAAATGAACTCACAAGAGTTCATGGAGCTCCAATAGAAATATTAACTGATAATGGTAATGTGTTTGGATTAGGAAGTAAGCATAGCAAGTTTGATAGGTGGTGTAGAAGAAGAGGAATTAAGTATATTGATTATATTGTAAAAGTTTATAATATTTTATTACTTTTAATTCCGTGAGCTATAATGAATACAGACAACCTTATAAAACTAATTAGCATAACTGATGAAGAGCATCCTATTGGAGAATTAAGATGCGAACCTCTAGGGAGCCTATTATCAATTAGTAGGGATGATACTATAATTTTCAATGCAATACCCAATAGGGGTCGGGCTGAAATAAGCGCAAAGGTTATTTTGATGTGGTCTGAAAAAGTTAAGAGGTGGTTAGCAATTACTTATGGAAAAACAACTCCTGCATTTGATGGAGGAGCACATATAATTGACAACTTTAGAGAGGGATATTATGTACCAAATGATTCTGCGTGTAGAAAAATTCTTGAAGCATACAAAATACCAGAAGGCGAGGTTTCTTTATTAGATGTCCGGTGCATGAACCCATCTCAATTGAAAAATTATATGAAACGCAAATGCTAAATTTTGAAAGATTTGAAAGCCTCGCTCTTAAAATGAAGATTTACAAATTATTCAAGAGGAAGGTATTAAAAAAGCTTTTATTTATTCTTTGAGAGGATTTCATTTAGAAGACAAGTATAGTAATGATTGCCATGATGTTTTAAAAGAATTTGCAGATTAATTTGTAAAATAATTAAACTTAAAAAGTTTGTTAACTATTAATTAATATCAATTATAAGGAGGTAAAAATGAAAAAATATTTAATTTGGATTATAGTCTTGATTTCGGTGTTAATAGTAATTGTTGCAGCCTTTCCATTAGAAAAAATAATCAATGTTAGGCTTGTTGGAAGAAGTGCTATGATAAAAATTGTTAATGATGATTTTAGTGATACAGGTGTTACTGGATTTGTTAAGTATTCTAAAAATGGGAGCTGTCTTAGTGTTGCTTGGGTTATTTATGATTTGCCTCCAGGAGAACAATACAAATTAATACTTCATTCAATGGAAGGAGACCCAAGAGTTGCAGAAGCTTGCGGAATAAATAACAGTGAGGAGTGTGGATATTTAGGAGAAGAAGGTTACCTAGTAATGGGTATTTCTGATGCAAGTAGAACCGGAAAGGTTAACGAAAGGACAAAAGAGTGCAGACTTTCTCCAGGAGATTATGAGGATGCTAAGTTCATTGTTAAACAAATAAACACTGGTGAAAAAGCATGGACTCAGGAATATTCTGAAGATACTGACCTAGATTATTCTAAGTGTCCAACTAATATCGGAGGAGGAATAAAATATCTCCCAGGAGATCCTTGGTGTGGCGATTTATCAACCTTTACTATTAATTAATTTTTTATTTTTTTTATTTTTTAAATGCATAATATTTAAAAATGAGTATTAATTCTTATACAAACAGAAGTTACAATAATAGAAATGTTAAAAGCTGTTCCCCTTGTATTAATTGGTGTTTTAATATTATATTGGAAATTCGTAGCTCCTTACCTAAATTAATAATATAAATTAATCCAATAGTTTTTTACAACAATGTTTTAAGACTTAGAAAATGAATTTATAATTAAAAATGGGGGGTGGTATTTTTTTATATTATTTCTTACCTACCTTTTCCTTCTTTTTCTTAACCAACCTAGCTTCTAAAACAGGCAATTCCTGTTTAATCTCTTGTTCTCTTTCTTGATATTTCTTCATCCTGATATTATAAACTAATCCAGAGATTATATTTTTCTTAAATCTATCTTCTTGAGCTTTTTTCATGAGTCTCATTAAAACTTCTTTTTCTGCTATCATCTTTCTTATTTTTTTCTTTATTAATTTTTTCCCAAACTTTTTATAAGTAAAATATCCAATTATGGATAATAAAATTAAAGCTATTATAATATGAAACAAGTATCTCTGAAAAAAGTTTTTAGCTCCTTTTTTTATTCCAGACAGAGTTGATGCTTCTGCTGTTTCTTGTTCAAGAGCATTTCTAAATTCTTCAAGCAGGTTTTCAGTATCTTGATATCTATCTTCTTGAAAAGCAGTTTTGGCATCTTCTAAAATTTGTTTTGTTTCATCTGAAGGTTCTGCAGGAGGATATTTAAATAATCTTTCACTAAATAGTTCTCCTTCTTCTGGATTTATTTTGTTCTCTTCAATAGCGATTTCATCTATTAATAAAAATGCTTTTTCTTTTCTCTCTTTAATATCATTTGTATAAATTAAAATATCTGCGTAACCAATCTCTTTCCATTTAACTAAACTAAGAGCCTTGCTTGCTTCTGATTTTCCAGCTTCAGTAGCATTAACATCCCCCCTCAATATTTCTGCATATTTAGCCTGTTCATAAATTATTTTAGCTTCTAATAAGGTATCGTTCATGTATAAAATTGAAAAATTATGTTTAAGCATTTCTTGGATAATTTGTTCAGACTCATTAATAGCTAGTAAGGCATCTTGTTTTGTTATAGTTTTAATTTCAGTAGCATTCGTCACTTGGTCTTCGTTTTCAGAAGATTCATTTAAAACAGCAAAACCAGTCATGCCTGTTTGATAATTGAAGATTAAAAAAGTAATTGCTAAAACTAAACCAAGACTTATCAGCAAAATCATCATTTTTTCTTTCATTTAAAATATTCTCATTGACTTTATTTTTCCTTTAATTTCATGTTCTTCTTTAATTCTCTTTTTTTCTTTTCTTCTTTTAAAATAAATAAATGGTTTTTTGAAAAATCCGATAATTTTCAAGAATATTATTCTAGTTTTTCCTTTTTCTATAACTTCTTTTCTTGCTTTTACAACTTCTTTTCCCAGGTTTTTCTTAACATCTTCATAATCAGCTATTTTTTCACCTTTTCCTTCTAATAATCCCAAAGTAGTTCTTTCACCTTCAATTTCAGCTAATCTTTCATTTAAAATTTCGAATTGAGATTTATACTCATGTTCTGAGATTTTTTTGTCTCTATAAAAATCTTCCTGCAATTTCTTAATTTCAGATTCAACCTGTATTTTTTCTATTCCTAAATCTTGAGAAATTTGTTCTGATTTCAACATCTTTATTCTTTCATTTCTAAGTGTTAATCTTTGTTTTCTTATTTTAGCTAATTTATTCTGATGTTGGTCCATTATTCTATGATATTCTCTTGAAGATATCTTCCCTGTAAAGTAATTCTTTTGAGAATCTTGCATTAATTTTCTTATGTTTTCTTCTTCTTTGTTCATATCTTCTATTTTTTTTGTTATAGATGATTTTTGATATCTTTTATAGCCAAAAATTCCTGTAATAGAGAAAGTAATAAATCCAAAAAGAATAAAAGGCCAGTATAAAAATAAAAACAAACCAAAATTGCCTTTTCTTTCTAAAAGCAATAAGACTTGAGCTGATTTTGCTCTTTCATTAGCTGTATCATAATCTCCTCTTTTAAAAGCAGCAATAGCCATATTCAAAACATCTTCAGCAGATTTGCCTCCAAAAACAGCTTTTCCAGTTATAACAGAATTAATAGAAACTATTTCGCCATCTTCATCAACAATCTCTTTTGCAACATTGCCAGTAAGCAAACCCATTTTTCTTGGATTTTTTAAAGCTTCTAAAATCTTACTGATTAAGTCATCTGTTTCAAAAGCCTTATTTCTTATACTAATAATCTTCTCTGATAAAATTTGAGCCTCTTTATTTTTGTTTTCAGAGAGTTTTGATTTTGCTTGTTCTAATAGTCCAGAAACTTCATCGATATTAAATCCTGTTTTTTTCATTTCTTCAATTGCCTGCTCTGCTTCGCTTAAACTTAAATTACTTTTTTCTTTAGAAATTTCTTGGATTATTAATAAAATATTCTGAGTTTCAGTATATTCAGTCTTAGAAGTCTCTCCTGGTTTTGCTAGATACCCCCTTATCACTGCCTTTAATGTATGTTCTTCATATGATTCTTTATAAGAAGGGATTTTTAAAGTCACTGTGAAATTCTTAGATTGTTTTGAATTTATTTTACTGATTTTAGATGGAGACGTTGAAATATATTGTGCTAAAAAACCTGTTAATTCCAATTCTAAATCTTCTAAGGTTGAATTTGTATATTTGTTATAAACCTCAATATCAAAACTATCTTCTTCCCCCCTGACAATTTCAATTATCTTTGAATAAACAACTGATTCTGCTCCTGCAGCTCCTCCGCCACCCCCACCACCAGAGGTTCCAGGAGTTATTATAGTCACTGTTTCAGGACTGCCGATAGTTATTGTTTTAGAATTACTTGAAGAATTTGCATTACTCGCTGTTGCATCTGCAGCAATATTAACATCTACATCACTTGCCCCACTTGCAACATCAATCGTAATTGTATTACTGCCTGAGACCCCAATAGCAAGATTTCCTAAGCTTCTTGATAAACTTCCTGTTGCTAATTCAAAATCACTTGGCAATGTCCAATTCAAATAAACACCAGTAGCACGATCGTTAGTAGTAACATTAGTCAAAACTAA
>CAZQKV010000068.1:0-4661 GCA_964593995.1 Candidatus Woesearchaeota archaeon | reverse complement strand
TTGATTTTAAATTAAACGGAGGCAAATCTAAAAACAAGCCGCCACCCCTATATTCTCCAAATTTATATTCTTTTTTTATTAATTTTGCAATTGCTTTTTTATTATATTTTATTTCCTGAATATTAGTTATTAAAACATATTTGTATTTTTTTATTTTTTTTAATATTGTTTTTATTTTCCAATCTTCCATATGCTGAAGAACTTCTCTTATTAAACATAAATCTGCAGAAGGGAGCTTGTCTTTTACTATATCTTTTTTTATGAATTTTATTTTTTTATTTGAATATAGTTTTTTATTTCTTTTAATTAAATCTTTTACAATATCAACTCCAATATATTTTGCATTACTCCAATTAATTCTTTTTCCAACTTGAAAATCCCCACAGCCAAGATCAACAACAGATTTTATTTTATTATCTTTTATAAATTTTTCAACATACTGTTCATAAGGTTTAGTGTTTTCTGGCAAGGAGCCCTGCCCTGAAAAAAAATCATCTTGGTCCCCCCACCATTTTGATTTATAGATTTCTTTGAATTTTTTTTCATCAGTTTGCTTTGGTTCTTTTATTTTTTTTAATTTATAATAAGTTTCTGGATTTATTCTTTTAATAGTCAGTCCAATAAGCCCAATCCCTTCATCAATTAACTGGGCAGTTTGCAGTTTTATCTTCTTATAAAAAAATGATTTTTTTCTTTTGTTAAGATAATCTGAATATTTTTTTATTTGCTGCTTTGTCCAGACTTTTCTTAGCTCTTGAGGTTTTTTTAAATTAATTTCTTCTGCTCTGTCAAGGTTTTCTTTCCACTCTTTATGAAAAGGAGATTTTGTATCCCAAGGCTTGTTAATTATAAAATGAAGGATTATCCCCTTGACTTTTTCAGGAGGGATGTTGCATGTTGGTATTATATAATCTGGATAAATATTATAAACCTGGTTTAAAGGATTCCATTTTTTATACATTAACAAATTTATAAAAGTCTCATCCCCCTCGTTAACTCCCTTATATTTATTAAATAGTTTCTTTAATTCTTGGAGCAAGTCTTTCTTTATAATGTCTGTACTAAAAGCAATAACTCCTGAATTAAATGCAGGAAGTTTTAAATTATAATTTTTTTTAAGATCCTTATATAATCTTGTATTTACATTTCTTAATTTTGCAAGTACTGGCCTAATAAACAGTTTTGACATATGCTCATGGCTTTTAACTGCCCAAAGCCCTTTAACATCTGACAGATCTTTTAATGATTCTCGAACAATTATATCAGAATCTAAAAACAAGACATTCTTGTATTTTTTGAAATATGGTGTAAAAATATAAAACTTGCTGAACACAGTTATTGGCCAGCTACTCTTGACTTTTTCTTTAGTTACTAATTTTACTTTTTTAATTAAGATTCCTTTTTTCCTAAACCATTTTAAATCTTTTTCAGAAACATTGTGCGAGAGGAGGAGGTAATCTCCTTTCCATCCAGCATTCCAATACACACTAGAAAAAAGTTGTTTTGCTTGCTCAATATAATTTTTATCTGCAAGTGTTATTAGGACTGATTCTTTTACCATATTCTATTCTTTTTAATGTTTTATATATTTGGGGTTTTTTTTTTAAAAAACGACCAATTTTATTAATAGTTTGATTCAATCTTTTTTCCGCGTAGAGCATAAATCTCCTACAACTGATTATTTTCCCTTGTATTAGGCTGCGCTTATTTCTCCATAATATTTTCTTTTGAAGGGGATTTAACATTCTTGCAATTTCATTGAAGCATCCAGATTTTTCATCAAACCTTAGGAAAGTTTTAGTTTTTGACAAAAGGTACAATTCAATTAATGAATCCCTAATAGACTCTTTTGACCTATATATATTCCCAGTCCATAATCTTCTAGCCCAATATTTTTTTGGATAGATTACCAACCTTTCTTTAAATGTCTTCTTTAGTGTTTTTTGTGTTTTTTTTGAATCTGTTGCAAGGAAGAATCTTGTTTTTGGATTTTTCCTTAAGTATTTTTTTAATATCCTTATTATTTCTTTATCTGTTTGCATCACCCAATTTATTTGCATGGGGAAATCTGTTCTTCTAAGGTGGATACTAACAGTATCCTTATCAAAGTTTATGCTTGCAAATGAATCTATTTTTTTCTTTAAATCTTTCCTTGGTCTTAATTTTCTTAGATAATCCTTCAATTCATTATCAATCTTTTTTTGAAGGTTTATATTATTTAGAATATTTTTTTCTTCTGGAAGGTAGCAGATTCCTTCAAAATTTAAAAAAATAATTTTTACATTTAAATTAGATTTTATATAATGAAATAGTTTTCCTTGTCTATTTTCTCTTGCTTCCAGCGTTTTCCGTTCTAGAATCAAATCTGATATTTTGCGAATTTCTTTAATATCTTTATTAATTGTTTGCAAGTTTTGGAAAGGTTCAAATAATTCACTAAATTCTGCTTCACAATGATAGGTTTTCGGCCACCAAAGAATTGGTTTTCTTTTTGTGCATTCTGCTAATCTTAATCCAGATATTAAATTAAATAACCTATCTCCAAGTCCTCCTTCCCTGCCCATGATAATCCTTTTCATTTTGTTTTTTTGTTTTTTCATTCTTATTTTCATTTTCATGCTTTAATCTGCTCTTTGATTTTTTTAATAAACTCTTTGGTGTCAAATTTCTTAGCTTGTTTTATGCAAGCAGCTTTGTATTTATTTGGATTGTTTTTTAATTGTTTGTTTATTTTTTTTATTGCATTTGCTAGCTTATCTTCATTAATATTATCAATAAGAATTCCTGTTTTATTATTGATTACAGATTCTTTATAACCTCCTTCATTTGATGCTATTACTGGTTTTCCAGAAGCCATTGCTTCTATTAGTGTCATTCCAAAATCTTCATTAATTGCAGTTGCTATAAATCCTTTGCAATGAGAATATAAATCAAGTAGCATACCATAATCTACAAAACTGAGAATATCTACATTTTCTGGTTTTATTTTTTTAATATAATTAGCGTGTTCTAAAAAGGTTTTTGATTTTTCATAACTTCCAACAATTACTAGTTTTTCATTTGGGAGATTTTTAAATGCTTCAATCTGCATATCAACTCGTTTATGATTAAATAATCTGTTTACAGACAACCAATAGTTTTTGCTCTTGCCTGATTTATATTTTTTAGTTTCTACTGGAGGAGGGATTACTATTGAATCAGAATCAAGGAATTTTTTTATTCTTGATTGAGTATTTTTTGAATTAGCTATTCTTTTTTGAACATGTTTAAAATATTTTCTATAAATAAATCGATTATATAACACCCAGACATCAAATAATGGCCTTTTCCAAGGAGAAAGCCAGATATTTCTTATGTGATCCTTAAATGCCCAAATTTCATTTAAAGGAGAATGAAAATATTCTATATTTGGTTTATTTAAAACTGCTCCTGATATTGCCCAGTCCCCAGCAATAATATAAAGGTCATACTTGTTTTTTAAATTAAGTTTTCTGAATTTTGAAAGTGCAAATTGCTGTCTAAAAGGAGCATTTACTGGAACTTTTCCTAAGGTGAAAACCCTCTTTGGATTAAATCCCATTTTTTTAATTTTTTCTCTATTAAAATTTGTTGTATAAATATCCGCATCTAAATCTCTTGCTAAAGTAAGTGTTACAATTTCTGCTCCACCAATATTATCCATAAAATTATGAAAAATTGCTATTTTCATGTTTGTTTTTATTAATCTTTATTTTTTATTAGAGTCTCTTAGTTTTTTATTTGTTTTTTATTTTTTTTTTTTTGCTTTTTTATGTTTTTTATCTTCTGATTTTCTTTTAATTTTTTATTTGATTTTTTAATTTTCTTTAATTCCCAGAATACTGAAAAAAAACCCTGAGAAAATTGTTTGGATTCCAATTATTACAAAAGTTAGTGCAAAAATAGAGAGATTAATTGTTGTTAATTCTCCAAAATTTTTAGACAGCCAGACAATCAAGATATTTAAATATATGAAAAATCCAATTAATAAGAAAACTGCTCCTGCAAGTATAGATTTTTCTAAATTAAAAAAATGATATAATCTTTCTAGTGCTTCATCTTTTTCATTTAAATGATTGTGAGAATAGATTTTTGCAAATATTCCTGTTAATATTAATTGATAGCCTAGAACAACCAAGATATTTCCAATAAACATTGGGTGGGTCTGGAAAGCTATCCCAAATAAAGTTAGATGATTAGTTAAAATCAAGACCATGATTAAGAATCCTAAAATAGTAAGCAAGATTCCTGGAATCAAGAAAACATAATTAGGAGAATAAAGCAGCATAAATCTCAGATGCTTCCATCCATCATTTAAAGTGTCTAATTTAGAATCACCAATTCTTTTTGAATATGTGATTGGAATTTCTTTAATTTTTAAATTATGTTTAGCAGCTTTCATAACCATTTCAGAAGCAAATTCCATTCCTCTTGTTTTTAAATTAAGTTTATCTAATGCTTGTTTTTTTATAGCTCTAAATCCAGAATTGCAGTCTGATACTTTCTTTTTAAAAAATATTCTTAAAAGAAGATTCATAATAGGGGTTCCGAATCTTCTGTGAGAAAAAGGCATAGCTCCTTTTTCTATTTTTCCTAAAAGTCTGCTTCCAATAATTAAATCATAACCTTTATCTAATTGTTTG
>CAZQKV010000067.1:0-4706 GCA_964593995.1 Candidatus Woesearchaeota archaeon | reverse complement strand
AACTTTTCTAGAAAGCTTTTCTCCAAGCCTTGTTACAGATACCCATACTCTTATTCTATTACATAATCCTGCCTCATTGGCAGAAACAATGAATTTTTCCATTTTAATTTAAAATATCATCCTCAAACTGTTTTATAAATACTTGTGTAATGTAAAAAATAAAAACAAAAATAAAAACAACTTTAATAAAAACCTATATAAACTAATCGTTGTAAGACCTATTATGGATATTAGATTAAAAAAACACTTAAGATTTCACCTAAAAAACCTAGATTATCATAGAAATACTATTTCTAAAATATTAAAGAAAAATTTTAATTTTAAAAATAAAACTATTTTAGACCTCGGTTGTGATGATGGTTTTTACGAGATTAAACTGAAGAAATTGGCTTTAAAAATTATAGCTATTGATATTAATGATGTTATTATAAAAATTGATAGGGAACTAATTAAAAATAAAAAAATTCAATTTAAAACAGATAATATTGATAAGCTAAAAACTTCAAACTATGAGAACTTTGATTGTATTCTTTTTATGAATATGCTCTTTTTAGTTAATTTTGATCAAAATTTCATAAAAAAATTAAATTCTTTGTTAAAGAAAAATGGAGAAGTTATTATGCAGATACCTAATAAAGAGAGCACCCCTTATAGGAGGTTTGAAGATAAAAATAAAAAAGAAAAATGGGTTAATATTATTAATGAATTTTCACTAGAAGAAGTTATAAAAAAAATGGAAAAGCAAGGCTTTAAATTAACATTTAAGAAAGGAATTTTTTATTCTTCTGCTAAAAGATTCAGGTTTTATGTTAGTTATTTTAATAAAATACTTGATATTTTTTATAAGGATAAAGAACCAACCCATTATATTCTGTCATTTAAAAAAACATAATCTAGTTACAATATTCTTTTAAAGACTTAATTTTTATCATATATACAAAGATGGATGTGTGGAATGAAATAAAAAGGACACTTGAAGAAGAAGGGGAAGCTATTTTAAATCTTTCTAGAAACTTTGGTCCTGCTTACTTAGATGCAGTTGAATTAATTTATAAGTGTAGTGGGAAAGTTATAGTAACTGGATTAGGAAAATCAGGAATTGTTGGAAGGAAAATTGCCGCAACTCTTGCTTCAACAGGAACTCCTGCTTTTTTTGTTCATGCAACAGAGGCATTGCATGGGGATGCTGGGATGATGAAAAGTAATGATGTGGTTATTGCTATTTCAAATAGCGGTGAATCAGAAGAATTAATTAAATTAATCCCAATTATTAAAAGATTAGGAATAAAAATGATTGCAATAACAAATAATACTCAATCAAGTTTAGCTAAACATTCAGATATTATCCTTGATCTAAAAATTCAAAAAGAAGCAGATAAATTTGGTTTAGCACCAACAACTTCTAGTACAGTTACTCTTGCATTAGGAGATGCTCTTGCAATGGCTGTTGTTTCTAAAAGAGATTTTAAACCAGAAGATTTTGCTGTTTTGCATCCTGGAGGAAGTCTTGGCAGAAAATTACTTTTAAAAGTTGAGGATGTAATGAGAAAAGGGGATGAAAATCCAGTGATTTATAAAGGTAGTTCTATAGAAGAAGCAATAATCAAAATGACTTCAAAAAGAACAGGCGGGGTTAGTATTGTTAATGAAAGAGGATGTCTAGTTGGAATAATAACTGATGGAGATTTAAGAAGATTTCTCCAAAGATATGGTTCAGACATATTTAATCAAAAATTATCTGAAATAATGACTAAAAATCCTATAAATATTAAATTAGGGAAATTAGCTAATGAAGCATTGCATTTAATGGAAGATCGGCCTGGAAAAATATTTGTCCTCCCAGTAGTAGATAGTGAAGAAAGACCTGTAGGATTGATTCACATTCATGATTTAGTTATAGCAGGAATTAACTAATTTATAATAAATTTTCTTGCAAGGATTAATCCCGCCAAATGAACATATCTACTTATTAGAGTTGCAATCCCTGCCCCTATAATTGCAGCATTTTGACTATACTTCAATAATCCAGTTATTAAGATAAAGTTTAAAACAAGATTCAAAAGTGTAGAAATTATTAGCAATTTTGCTACAACTCCTGGCCTTCCTTTTGCAATAGTATAACTAGAATACATTGAAATTAAGGGAGCGCTAATTAAAAATAAAGAAAAAATTCTTAGCAAAGGGGCTGCAGAAATATATTCTTTTCCAAAAATAATTTGAATTATTTGAGGTGCTAAAATAAAAATAAAAAACATGGAAATAATCCCTAATAGAAGGGTTATATTAACTGATTTTTTAAGAGCCCTTTCTAATCTCTTACCACTTATACGACTGAATAGAGGATATAAAACAACTGAAAAACTAATTAAAGGGACAAAAGTTCCCATTAAACTAAATGCAGCATGGTAATATCCAATATATTCTGCTAAAACAAATCTCCCTAACATCAACATGTCTAAATATCCGAAGAAAACTCCTGAAAGGGCAGTAACAGTCAAAGGAAGCATAAATCTATTTATTTTTCTTTTTTCTTTTTTACTTATCCTTGCAGGCTTTACTTTTAAAAAAGAAATGTTTCTTCTTAATAAAAAGAAAAAAAATCCCAAGGTCAGGAGATAACAAAGAGAGAGTGTGCTTATAATAAGGAAAATATTCACTTCAGTTGAAAAAGGGTACTTAAATGCAACTATTATCACAGTCGGAATTAAGATTATCCTACTAATTTGAAAAAATAATTCCTTATAAAAACTATGCTTAAAATTATTAACTGATTGAAAAATAGAGTCTAAGAAATCAATGAACCCTATCGAAAGAATATAAATAGACCCTGCTAAGAGGGCTAAAAATAAGGGTTTTTGATAATAAACCTCTGCTATGAATTTAGATAAGATAGATAAAACTAAAAGGACAACTACAACAAGATAAAACTTTATTTTTGCTAGATATATTACGTAAGATTTTGCTATTCCATTCTTGTTTCTTCTGAGGCATCTTGAAACAAATTTAATTAAAGTTGGTTTAATCCCCAAATCAGTAAAACTAACAAAAAAAAGAATTGTTGCAATTGCCAGGCTGTAGTAACCAAATAATTCTGGCAAGAGAACTCTTGCCAAAAAAATCATTAAAACAAGAGAGCCTAACTTTGCGGTTACTGTTTTCATTAAATCGTAGATAGTATTTTTAACAGCTAATCCTGTATATCCCTTAAACTTACGATGTTTTATCATACTCAAAATTCCAAAAACATCTTCTTTTTCTTGTTTAATTAGGTTCTTCATAAAAATAGAATATGATTAAAACTTATTAAAGTTGATGGTTGAGAATAAATTATTTGATTTCAACATCAGGCCTTGCATTACTTGTTTTCATAATCGCTTTATTTGATTTTCCTTGATGCGCTGGATTTGTTGTGAATACTAAAGCATCTTCATGTTCTTGAAGTAAATCGCACTTGTCACAAAAAGGAATTTTTTCAAAATCTCCGGCCTTATGGACTTGTCTTAATTTTTCATAAGCCGGCCCTGTTAAAATCTCTTCAATGGTTTGCATTGCTGCATTCCCCATCGGAAGAGCCTCATTAAAATCTGCACAGCAAGGTACAACAATA
This sequence comes from Candidatus Woesearchaeota archaeon, assembly GCA_964593995.1. GTDB lineage: Archaea > Nanobdellota > Nanobdellia > Pacearchaeales > GW2011-AR1 > ARS1285. The sequence continues at coordinate 1,099 of CAZQKV010000067.1, read as the reverse complement.
CCTTGCCAATTAATTTGAATAGGCCCACTAAACATCCTCATACAACTTTGCTTTTCCCCAGTAACATCCCTGTATTGCCTTCCATCTCCAAAATTATGAGGCCTCCAGACTTCAACATAATCTGCAAAAGGTTTTGTAAATTCTAAAAATTTTTTTGATTCTTTAGAAAGTCCTTCTCCATCACCAAATTCTAAAAAGTAAATTGAAACTTCTGGATTTTTTATTTGAGTTCCAGCTTTTGATTTCATTTGAGTTCCGAATCTTTCTCTTGTATTATTTAATAATTTAAGATTCCTAGTTACTTTATCAAAATTTCCTCTTCTCATTATTTTTTCATAATCTTGCTTGTTTATTCCGTAAAAACTAATCCTCAACTCGCTTAGTCCTGCGGCAACTGCAGCTTCAATTTTACTTAATTTTTTACCTTTTTGTTTTGCAAACTCGCTCCGGCTTTCTAAATTAAGTAGAGAAGCATTAGTGATTACATAAGTTCTTAATCCTTTTTGAGCAGCATAAAGAATTTTATCTTCTAGTCTTGGATCTACAAAAGGTTCTCCATAATTACTAAAAGAAATTTGATCTGCACCCATTAAAATTAATTCATTTACAAGGCTTATATAAAATGGCATGGGCATTATACCAAGGGGGCGAGTAAGTTGCTCTCTTGGACACATAATACAATTATAATTACAATTATTTGTTGGTTCAATTCTTGCTTCTGGATGTGAAAGCTTCATAATTTCTGTTACAGGCTTTATTCTCTTTTCAACAATTGTTCTTAATGGAAATTCTGGAGACCCCCCTTGAGCATACGGATGATCTACTGCACTCCAGTAAGGCGAAGGTATAATTCCACTTACAACAACCCCTGCTTTACTTCTATCTATATCCTCTGGTGACATTTTGCTTTATTTTCTAGATTAATATATAAGTTTTAAATTGGTATTTAAAGATTTGTTTATTTAATCAAATCTTTTAGGATTATTTGTTTTTGTTTTTATAAATTGTGTAAATCAAGGACAATTTTGGGTAAAGTTCTGTTTTGAAAATAGCTATTTATAGTAAATCAATAAACATGTGAATTGCTGTCCCGATTAGC
>CAZQKV010000066.1:4079-4714 GCA_964593995.1 Candidatus Woesearchaeota archaeon | reverse complement strand
CTGCACCTTTTAAATTCGATATATCTTTTCCTAAATCTTTTTTAATTATTTTTGCTGCATTTTGGTCAAGCACAAAATGCTGTCCTGGCTGGAATTTTGATTTATTAGCAAATTTTAAAAAAGCTTCATGGGAAATTTCAGGAATGAACTTGGCAGATTTAAATTTTTTAGGATTTTTATTATATAATCCCTGGACATTTGTTAAATTAATAAATCCTGTTCCTAGGTGGCGGGCTAATTTTGCAGATGTTGAATCAGAAGTCTGCTCTTTTGAATACCTTAATGCACCACAAAAAACAATATCATATATTTTTAATAAATTATTAATTTCTTTCATATCCATTGGCAAATCTTTGTTTGCTTTTTTATTAAAAAAATAAATCATAAATCTTGCATTTAATCTTGTTGCACCAATTCCTAATAAGCTTTGAAAATCCTGCTTATGTTTAATATTTTGGGTTCCTAATGCTTTAATATAATTTCTTGCTGTTCTTCCTCCACCACAAACTATAACAAATTTGTATTTTTTTGTGTTTTTTAAAATAATTTTTTTAAATTTTTCTAAAAATTCAATATCAATTTTATTTGGAATAATTAAACTTCCCCCAAGACTAATCAAAACCACTTTTTTTTTC
>CAZQKV010000066.1:0-4069 GCA_964593995.1 Candidatus Woesearchaeota archaeon | reverse complement strand
ACTTCTCCTCGTCGATCTCAATTATCTGCCGCCTTTTTTTCATGTCTCCTCACCACCTTTTTCATGCTTGAATTAATTGTTTTACTTATTTAAAATTATCTTTTAAACATATATTCTTGTGTATAACAATTGTTTTTAATGGAAATATCTATTTTAAAAAAATGTCTGAGAAAGGTTATAATACTCTAGATTATTATGCTCAAGCTGTACAAGACTCTTTAAAGAAAGTCTTAAAAAACAAGGTTGGTACTGATGTAACTGTTAGGAATGCTGGATCAGAAAAAATCCATACTCTTTCCTATCTCTTATCTAGGGCTCAGATGAAAGTTGATGTTACTGTAAAAGAAGAAAGGCTTCGTCTTGAGTCTAAAGTTTCAGAAGCAGGTGTAGAAGATGGTCAAATAAGCACCTATCAAATGGGTTTTAAAATTGAGAGAACTAGTAAGGGTAAAATGTCAGAGAGACAAACTGATTCTTTTGCTGAGGGCAATTTTAAGTTTTTTAAGGACTTTTGTATTCACATGTCAAGGTCTAATGCTTAGACAGTAAACAACCTATTATCTTTAACATTAAATATTTTTAATCTTGCTCCTGTGTCAAGCCAGCCATGTGCATAATTCAAGCATGCAAAGCAATTAACATAATCTTTTTTTTGTTTAAAATGCTGGCTGTCTGAGAGATAACATTCAACCATTAAAATTATTTCTTTAGCTTGTTTTTGTTTTGTTTTTGCAATTGATTTTTTTGCAATGTCTAGGGCTTTGCTCGTTAGATTATAATATTTTTCTATTTTTTCTAATTTTATTTTGTCACTTTTCATCTTTTGTTTTATTTTTCATAGGTTTTTTTAATTTTTTATCTTATATCTTTGTTTATAAACAGATAACCTTTATTTAAATATATTTTCCAACCCATGATATAAAAAATAGGGATTGGAACACCAGAATTAAGAAAGAGGGTTTGGGATAGTTTATTTTTCATTATTGATTTTTAATCACCTAAATGATTTAAAAACTGATTTCGCTTTAATAATCACAAAAAGGGGAATTGGGAGGAGTCCTCTTCTCCCACCTTTTAGTTTTTGTGTTTAATTTCTGTTTAATTTTCTATTATAGAATAAGGAGACATTTTATTTATTATAAATCTTGAACCTATAAATTCTGAAATCACAGCAGAAATAATCAAATCCCCTATTGCTGCTTTAAATAAACCACCAATTATAGGTATTCTTGCTTTTTTTGATAAATCATCTATTGCTTTTGTTATTTCTTCTTGAGATAAAGTTATCCTTGTTACATTTATTTTGTTATGTCTTTTTATAAGCATATTTTTTCCAGGCCCTGGACATTCTATTGTTTGAACTGATGAGTCGTTTAATAATACATCTAACTTTCCTAATGAGAGATCTTCTGGCCTTTTGCTTGGGACGGGCATTACCATTTTTTGCTGGTCTGTTTCAATAGGAATTATTCTTGGTTTTTGTATGGCTGGCCTCTCTTGCTGTTTAAAAACTTGTTGCATTTCTGCCCTATGTAATGTTGGTCTTCTTTGTCCTGGGAAACTTGGTTGAAAAGACATTGTTGCTCTTTGCGGAAGAATTGGTTTTATTGTTGAGTATCTAGAGGGCCGGAAAACTGTATTTTTTATTGGTCCCCCTATTATTTTTTTAAACGCTTCATCTGGGTGCATAGATGGCCGAATGAATTTTTGTTTTAGTTTTTCAATTCTTATATTTTTTTGTGCTTGCAGTCCTCTGCAGATAGTTAGAAATATCTCTTCTGTAAATTTTCTTAAAAATATAATCCTATCTTCATGTTTTACTTGTTTTAGTGTCATTATGTTTATTTAATATCTTGGAAGGGGGTTTGATCTGAATCCTGTTGCTGGTTGCGGAGAACCTCCTATTGATTGTGAGTAAGGGGCTGGTGTTCGTTTTTGTGCAGTAAGAGCTTTATTTCTTATTTTTTCTTCCATCAGCATGATCCCTTTTGCAATAGTTTTGTTTTGATCAAGTAAACTATCTAATTTGCTTAAGAATTCTTTATCAACTTGTGCTTCCTTTCCTGTTTCCCCTGAGTATTTTTCTGCAAAACTTTTTGCAGAGATTTCAAATAATTGTAATAGTTTGGTAATATTTAGAGAAAGTTCATCAAATTTTATTACTAAGTTAGTTAAAACTCTTTGAAGGTTTACAAAATTGTCAACTAGAGATTGTTGTAATGCTATATTGTTTGGCATTTTTTTTATTGCAGGTTTTTTTGGTGTGATTATTTTTTTTACTATGGTTTTTTTTGCCAAGGTCTTCTTTATTGGAATTGATTCTTTTGTTATTGCTGGAAGTCCTGCTACCTGTTTTTTAATTACCTCATCTTTTTTTGCCATACTTAAAATAAGAAATTAGAATTTATAAAGATTTGGTAAACATTTTAATACTAGGCAAATATTATAAAAAAATGGTTTCATTAATAGAGGCAGTAATCTTGAGTATTTTTCAAGGAATAAGCGAGTGGTTTCCAATAAGCAGTTCTGGACATCTGGCTTTAGTACAAAACATATTTGGTTTTCAGAATCTTAGTTATGATGTATTTTTGCATTTTGCAAGCATTTTTGCAGTTGTTTTTGTTTTTAGAAAAGACATAAAAAACTTACTTAATTTAAGGAAAAAGCAGAATTGGACTTATTTATTTTATTTAATTATTGCAACAATTCCTGCAGTTATCGTTGGAGTCTTGTTTAGGGATTTTATATCTAGCATTTTTTCAAATCTTTTGTTTTTAAGCAGTTTTTTTATTTTTTCAGGGATTATAATTTATTTAACTAAATTTGCAAGACCAAAAATAAAATTTGAAAAATTTGAAAAATCAAGAATTGGTTTTTTAGATAGTATTTTTATTGGATTGTTTCAAGCTCTTGCTGTTTTTCCAGGAATATCAAGAAGCGGAATGACAATTTCTTCTGGATTATTTAGAAAATTAAAAAAAGAGCAAGCAATAAAATTTTCATTTTTCTTAGCAATAATAATCATATTTGCAGGAAGCATTGCAGAATCTACAAACATTTTTTCTGGAGAAATTGATTATTTTATACTTTTGCTAAGTTTTGTCATAACATTATTAGTCAGTATTTTTACAATCAAGGTTCTTTTGAAAATCATAAAGACAAATAGGTTTTATTTGTTTGGAATCTATAATATTTTATTAGGGATTTTTATTTTAATTTGGAAATTATTAAGCAGCATGATTTAAAATATATTTCATAGCAGCTACATATCTTTGAGTGTCTAGTTCTTTTTCAATAATTTTTTCTGTGGATTCCTTTTCTGATTCTGTGTCTAAATGATACCAAATTCTTTTATAAAATCCTGGAACCAAGGGTTCTAGTTTTTTTTCTAAATCTCTGTCAGATTTTTTAATATTGTTACTTAAAAGCCAGGTAACAGCAAGTCTTAAACCTACCATGCGTTTGTGGTTAAGCTCTTCATATAATTCTTTGTGTGCTTCAAGTTCTTCTCTAAATCTTTCACTTTTTTTATCTAAATAAAGAAGTTCTGAATCTGGGTCTTCAAATGCATAGAGCGTTCCTGCTAACTCCTCTAAATTTTTTGGAATCATCTTTGTTTTAGAAGTGGGGACAGAGGGAATTTAACCCTCATCTCAAGCTCTGGAGGCTCGTGTTCTAACATTGAACTATGCCCCCTTCTGAAATAATTAAAATAAAGGGTTTTAAAAATCTATAGTTTTTTAGATTTTTTATTATTTTTACAATCTAGCCATTTGTTTGATTTCTTGTTCAGAAATTGAGCAGCCGTTATATTTTAATCCGTAAAGCATTGCTTCATATGCCTTAGGATCCCTCATTTTTATAAGGCCTTTTTTATGTGCTATATAAACTAATTCTGTTGAACGGATTACTTTAAAGTCTTTAAAATAAGGGTAATTTTTTTTATTTGTATCTATTTTTGTGTGAAGTTTTTTCTCAAGAATCTTTCTTGCATTTTCAGGGTTTTCACATAGCATTCTTGCAGTTCTTTCATCAATTGCTACTACAAAAGGAGCTTTTAAAATAAATC
>CAZQKV010000065.1:0-4734 GCA_964593995.1 Candidatus Woesearchaeota archaeon | reverse complement strand
CTTGCAGTTCCAGGAGTGCCTATTGTTGCATTATCTGGTCCAGAATTTCCTGCTGAAATAACTGCAATAACTCCTAAATCAACAACACTGTCAATTGCTTTGCTTGCTATATCATCTGGGCCGCAATTTTCATTATAATTGCCTCCACAATTTCCTCCTAAACTTAAACTTATAACATCTAAATGATCTGAAAAATCTCCATCTTGATTTGGGTCTGTAGAGCGTTCTATTCCAGAAATAACTTGGGCAAAAGTTCCAGAACCCCCACTGTTTAGTACTTTATATGCATAAAGTTTTGCATCTGGAGCAACTCCCCATACTTCTCCTAATTCAGGCTCATAAATATTATTTTTATTATAATCTCCTTTTCCAGTAGCAATTGAAGCGCAATGAGTTCCGTGACCATTATCATCTAAAGGATAATCATCATTATTAACAAAATCATGACCACCAATAACTTTTTGTGTTGGAAATTCAAAAACACAAGTGTTTTTATTAAAATCACTTAGATTTAAAAAAAGAACCTGGTCAATTAATGAGAATATGAGTTTTTTTCTAAGGTATATGAGTGAGTCTTTGTATAATTCAGGAGCCACTTCAAAGTCTGAGCTGCAAGTTATTTGAGTTTTTTCTTTAGTACTTAAATCATACATGTATGTGTTAGGTGTTTCATACCATATTATTTTATTATCATAGATTTTGTTATAATATTCATAAGCTGGTGTGTTTGTTATTTGAGTTTTGTTATTAGTTTCTAAATCATATAAAAATAAGTCTACTTGATAATTCATTACTTCTCTTGCAATTATTTTATTATTGTGTATATGAATTTCGCTTATTGAACCAGAATTTTCTAATATACTTAAATTGTTTTCAGTAATATTATAAAGAAATATTTTTAATTCTTCATTTTTCCATCCGATCCATATTATCAAGTCTTTGTAAATTTTTTGAGATGCAGGGGACCTAGATTCAGCAGGGTCTGAAATTGGAGTTTTTATTTTAGAAGTTATATTATACATGTATATTCTAATTTCTTCATTATCTTCTTCTTTCCATATTATAATGTCTTCATATATTTCTGGATTAGTTTGTATTTGTATATCATTTGTTATTTGAGTTTCAGTTTTTGTATTTAAATCATACATAAAAATATCATAACCTAAACCAGTTTTATTGCTTTGCCATACTATTTTATTTTTATGAATTTTTGGATAATATTGAGGAACTTCATAATCTGTTATTAAAGTTTCTTGTTTTGAAGTCAAATTGAGAGCATATATTTTTGTTAGAGCTTGACCAAGGAATCTAGGAGAACTTATGTTTCTAGAAGCATATACAACAATATCTTCGAAAATTGATGTATACATTGGTTCTCCATTTGTTTGATTTATAATTTCTTGTCCAATTTCAGGATGACCAGCTCCTGAAAAATCTTCATGCAGATAATCTATTCCAGTATCAATAATTCCAATTGTTACTCCTTTGCCAGTTATATTATTTCCAAAAGTGTCTTTAAGTGTCCAAACATAATCCGCACCTAAAAGAGGAATAGAATCATTAAGATTTGCCTGAACTATAATATTAGGATGTATGGCTCTTATTTCTGGGAGATCTTTTATTAAAAAAGCTTGTTCTTTTGTTATATTTATTGCAATTGCATTAATTGTATTTTCATATTCTGCAAGAACAGGCAGGGTATTTGGATTATAAATTACATTTCCTGTTAATTTGCTGTTTTGATTTAGTTTTTCAATTATTTTATCTTTAAAAACAGCTTTTTCAGTTTTTAGTTTTTCTTTATGATTTTCTAATTTGTTTTTAATATCTGATTGAGCAGAAAATGAAGGAGTTTGTTCTAATTGAGCTTTTTCTAATTCTGTTTTTTTTGTTATTAAAGGTTCTTGTTCTAATTCTATTACAAAACCAGAATAATTTATTTCTTGTTCTGGAATTTTTATTCCTAGTCCACTCCAAATGCCTACTGTTGGAAGCCCTATTTCTGGCTCTTTTTCAGGTCTTGGGAAAAACATTAAAATTATAAAAATTATAATCAGAATTGCAAATACTATAGGCAAAATCATCTGTTTTCTTTTTACTTTCTTTTTTATGTTCATTCTCTTTTTTTATTTTATTGTCAGGTTTTTTTGATTTATAAATTAGGTTGTTTATTTTTGCTTATTTCACAACCAAACTTCTTTGTTTTCTCTTTCTATATTTTCCCAAATTATTTTTTTTACTTTAAGTGATATGATAACTGCAGAAGCCACTAGCAAGATTACTATAATGTAAAACATCATATATGATTTTGCTGTATATACCTCTTCTGTTTCCTGAGTCTGATTAATTTCTTTTGAATTATTTACTGCATATCCAGTGATAATATTTGCTTTTTCGATTATGCTCACTAAATTAAAAAATAATAATAATGAAACTAGGATTATTAAAAAGTACATTATTTTTGGGTAGTTTTTATTTTCAAAAGCTTTTCTAAATATAGTTTTTCTTTTTATTTTATTTATTTTATTTTTTGTCATTTTTTATTAGCTTTCTTTTTATTTTCCTTTTCAATTTCATCTTTTTTTAATTTCATTAGTGTCTAAGCTTAATGCAAGAAAATCTCCTTCTTCTAATTCAAATCTGTCAATTGTGTCTTTTGGTATTGTAACTACATAAGAATTCCCAACCTTTCTCAGCTTAACATCAAATTTTCTTTTTGGCATTTTAGAATTGTTTTCTCTTTGTTACCATAGAATCATTTGGAACACTGTAGCTCAGAAAATCGTTTTTAAGTAGATTTTCTGAGCTTTGTGATTCTTTACACACTCCTTTTCCCTGTATATACAAAATATATACGAGTATTTAAAGCTTTTGTTTGAGCTTATAAATATAAAATTTTAAAAAGTACAGCAGGGAACAATTCTTAAACAGCTCTTAACACAGAGGATTAGTTCCCTTTGCACTATGTATATACAAAATATATACATGTATTTAAATGTTTTGGTTGTTTTTGAATGTTTTAATTGCGAAAAGAAACGTTTTAATATGTTAGTAAATTAATATGTTAGTGAAGGTTAGTAGAAGTTTGTGCGCCATTGGTATAGTGGTAGAATAGAACCTTCCCAAGGTTCAGATGCGAGTTCGATTCTCGCATGGCGCATGCGGGAACTTTTAAATATTCTTTTTTACTTGTTTTGTTATGAAAAGAGTGTATAAATTATTTGGATTGTTTTTAATATTAGTAGGATTATTTTTAATGATAATCAAACCTATTTCATCAATAACTGGCGCGGTTATTACTGGTGCTGCTATTGGTTTTGGAATTCTTAATTATATTGGGATTTTAGGTTTTGTTTTAGTTATTGTTGGGGTTTTTGTGCTGACAAGTAAAAAGTTAGAGGGGGTAGTAAGTAAAAAAGAAAGACAGGAAGCGAGGAATGTTGCAAATTATGAGAAATTAAAAAAAGGATTAAAGTTTATTGAATCTCATGGAGCTCCTCCAGAAGATAAGAGAGCCTGGATTACAATGTATCATGGGCATGCGAAAGGCGCTGAAAGAGATTTTTCAAAATTAGATTCTAAATTAGCTCCAGATGGATTTTATTTTGCTCCAAATATGAGTGATGTAATAGGATATTTTGAAAGAGAAGGGTTAGATAGAAAAGATATAAAGATTATACCTGTAAAAATATCTAAAAGAGCTTATGGTCCAAAAGACAAAACAGGCATAATTAAGGAAGCTCCAAATTATGACGAGAATTATTTTAAGATTCCAGCAGACAGATATAAACAAGCAAATAGTTTGATAAGGAGAGGATTAATAAAATTAGGAAGAAAATAAAATCACCTTCTAAAATATTTACTAAAAACTCCCTTTTTTTTTATTAAACCATCAATACTTCTAAGTGGTCCATTTTTTTCAACAGCATTATCAATAAAATCAATTTCAGAAGAAGCTTTTTCAGGAGGACTCCTTCCTTTAAATAACATTTTATAAGCTATGCAGTTGTTTTTATCAAATTCTTGAGAATTATTGAGTGAATTTAGTTCAATATATTCATTACCTAAGGGAATATTTCTTATTTGTTCATTTAAAAATAAAAGTCTTTTTAGATAGTCTTTTTTTATTAGTGGTTGTGGAAATCCAATATTATAATCTTGCATTATTTTTCCTAATGGAAGGTCTTTTTCTGATAATAAATCAAAATCTATTTTTTCTAATCCTGCTTCTTTAGCTGCCCTAAAACATAAAGTATTTGCAATAACATATAATCCTGTTTTTTTTCTAACAACAAGCGGGCGAGAATATGCCCCTTTTTTGTATTTTAATGTAAAAACAAGGTCTGGATAAACAATTTCTTCTTCTGGGAATGTTTCAAGATCAATTTCTTTAAAAGATATTGATGGCCCTTCTTTTAATACCTTGGGGTCTCCATTTAAACTTATTGTTTGAATCATCTTACTCTCCTTCAGAATCACTCTCATTTAAAAATTTTTTTAATGAATATTCAATTATATGGCTTCTGTTCCTGAATTGTCCATCTTCTAATATACTCTCAATAAGATCTATTGCTTCTTCATCAATTGTTACAGATATTTTTTGTTTCATTTAAATTCTTTGATATAATCAGAAATATTTATGAAATACTAGCATTTTGTATATCCGGTGGATAAAAAAGATTATAATCTAGAACAAATATATAAAATCATCAAAGAATTCAGGAAGAAAAGAGA
>CAZQKV010000064.1:0-4773 GCA_964593995.1 Candidatus Woesearchaeota archaeon | reverse complement strand
TTCTAATGATAAAATCAAATTAGATCAAGTGGGCGATCTCCCAAGAATACTGCGTGTTCCCGGGACGATTAATCATAAAGGTGGGAAAATTTCAAAAATATTAGAAAGGAAATTAATAGAAAATAAAAAATTAAGAGAAAAAATGTCTAAAAATGCTATTGAGTGTATTAAAAATGGAAGGTTCTCAATTAAAAAGAGAAATAAAATATTTAAGAGGATCTATGAAGAAGCATTAAAACAATCTTAATCATATTTATAAATTTTACAAAACTATTAAAATCATGACAAAAAAATTAACTTTTACTTCACAAACTTATGAAGATATTGAAACCTTGCTTAGTAAAACAAAACCTGAAAAGACAATATTAAACTTTCTTAACGCTTATAGTATTTATTTATTTAGAAAAAATAAAAATTTTTATGATGCATTAACAAATCAAAAAACAAAAAATATTAATTTTGTTGATAGCATAATTGTTTCTCTTTTCCTTTCTATAAAAAATCTCAAAATACGGCACAGGGTACGTGGGCCAGATTTTACAGAGTCCCTATTTAATAATAAAAAATTATTAAAAAATAAAAAACATTTTTTTATTGGCTTTAATGATTTTGATATAAATTTTATTTTAAATAAGTACTCTTTTTTAAAAAAAGAACTAGTCAGAGCATACAATCCACCTTATATAAAAGGAGATAAATTCTCAGGACCTGAAATAGAAAAAATGATTAAAATGATAAACAAACACAAACCTGATTATTTATGGGTTGGGATTGGGAATCCTAAACAAGAGATTTTAGCTAATCAATTATATGATAAGGTAAATTTTGATTTTGCATTTAGTGTTGGAGCAGGATTTGATTTTATAAGTGAAAAAAAGAAAAGGGCTCCAAAACTTATCCAAACTATTGGTATTGAATGGTTATACAGATTAATTACAGATTTTAAATACTCTAGAAGGAAATTCTTAAGAAGTTTATTAAGTTTATTATACATAACAAACACTGTAAAATGATGAAAAAGAAAATTTTGTTTTTAGGAAGGTTAGCACCTCCAATGCACGGAGCTGCTAGAATGAATGAATTATACTTAAATAGTAAAATTATAAATAATCAATTTATAATAAAAAAAATCAAACTAAATTATTCAAAATCCTTAAAAGGGTTAGGAAGATTTAGTGTATTGAAAATTTTTAAAATATTTATAGCTTTTTTCAGGCTTTTATTTAACTTAATTTTTTATAGGCCTAATCTTATTTATTTTGAAATTGCTCCGACTGGAAAGGCTTTTATTAGAGATAGTTTCTTTGTTTGGCCGTGTAAATTGTTTAGAAGAAAGATTTTATTTCATTTTCATGCTAGGGGAATGATTAAATCTAGATATGCTAAATCTGTATTTAAGAATACAAAAGCAATTATACTTTCTAAAACCCTTTATCCATATTTTTCTAAAGTGATTCCTAGAAAAAGTGCCTATCTTCTTGGAAACGGAATAATTGATGAGTTAGGAGATAAAAAATTCAAAGAAGTAAATAAAATTAAAAACAAGAAAAAAAAATTTTTATTTTTATCAAATATGATTGAGTCTAAAGGGCCCTTAGAAGTTTTGAAAATCTGTGACTTATTGCAAAAAAAAGATTTTAATTTTGAGTGCTTTTTTGTTGGTGCTTGGGATAATGAAGAAACAAAAAGAAAATTCCTATCTTTATTAAAAAAGTATAACTTAGAAAAAAAATGTAAATACTTGGGAAAAAAGTATGGTCAAGAAAAATTAGATATCCTAAGTAAAACAGATTATTTATTATTTCCAACAAAATATGAAAAAGAATGCTATCCCTTAGTTATTTTGGAGGCGTTTATGTTTGGTATACCTGTCCTTACTTATAATACCGGGGCTATAAAAGATATAATGAAAACTAAGGAATTAGGATTTATATCTGCTAAAAATAATTATAAAGATTTATATGAATATCTTAAAAAAAATATTAACAAACCAATTAATAAACAAAATATCCGTAAGTATTTTAAAGAACACTTTCTCCTTGAAACTGCTGAAAATAAATTATTAGAAATTTTGAGGGAAAGTTTAAAATGAAAAACTTAAAAGAAAAATATAATAAATTTTATGAGAAGGAAGAAATTAAACCCATAGAACTTAATTTAAATAGGTGGCCAAAAAATAGATATGAAGCCTCTATAAAATTTTTAAAAATAGAAAAAAACCATAAAATTCTCGACGTCGGGTGTGGTGGGGGAGTTATTCTTAATTATTTAATAAAAAAATCTGATTTTGTTTACGGAAGCGAACTATCTCCTAAGAGGCTTCATAATTTAAAAAAATGCTTTAAAAATAAAGCAGTATTTATAGAAATGGATATTGAAAAGAAATCAAAATTTAAAGATAATTTCTTTGATATTATTATTTTATCAGATGTTCTTGAGCATGTAATTAATAGGGATAATTCTATGAAAGAATTAAAGAGAATTTTAAAACCTAAGGGCCTTTTAGTTATTTTGACTCCAAACTTAGCAAAATTAAGAAATAGAATTAAACTCTTATTTGGAAGATATCCTTCAACAGCTTTTGTTAAAAACGAGGGTTATGGAACAGCTCCTGAAAAATTATATGATGGGGGGCATTTACAATATTTTACATTTAAGACATTAAAAATATTAGCTAAAAAATATGATTTTGAAGTTATCAAATGTTTTGGAAGTGGAAGATTTGGAATTCTCCATGACTTTTGGCCCTCTTTAATGTCTGGGGAAATTGGAATGATTTTGAAAAAAGAACATGAGAAAGAATAACAAATAAGATGGAAATAAAAAAAATACTGATAATCCAGAGGCAATTGCCATTTTATAGAGTTCCATTATTTGAAAATTTATTAAAATCAAAAAAATATGATTTTTATCTTATTACAGGGAAAAATGATTCTGTTTCTGGTTCAGATGTTGAATTGAAAAATCCAAAACATTTTAAGATGATAAATAAGAAAACTAAAATAAAAAATTTTGAAATATGGAAGCATATTAATTTAGAGGAAAAAATAAGAAAAATTAGGCCAGATGTTGTAATTATCGAGGCTATGGTCTCTAATATTAGCAATTGGAAAATTACTCGATTAAAAAAGAAATTTAATTTTAAATTAATTGGCTGGGTTTGTGGATATCAAAATTATACTGGAAAAATTAAAGATTTGCTTCTTAGGAAATTTTTTAAAAAATTTGATTATTTTTTAGCATATCACACTGCTGCAAAAAAATTCCTTACTCATTATAGGATTTCAGAAAATAAGATAACCATTCTTCATAATTCCACTAAAACAAATTTTAATTATAATAAAAAAGAAATTAATAAAATAAAAAATAAATATTCACTAAAAAATAAAAAAATTGTTCTTTATGTTGGGAGGATAATTAAAAGTAAAAAAATAGAAATTCTTTTAGAAGCAATTAAAAAACTAGGTGATAATTATGCTTGTTTGATTGTTGGAAAAGGGGATTATCTTCCATGTTTAAAAGAAAAATATAAGGACATTAAAAATATAAAATTTGTTGGAGAGGTAATTCAGAGTAAGGAGAACTATTTTAAGATTGCAGATGTTTTTGCTTTGCCTGGACCAGGAGGTTTAGCATTAAATGAAGCACTTTATCATGGGTTGCCTATTGTATCTTCGCTTGCTGATGGGTGCGCAGAAGATCTTGTTATTAATGATTATAATGGTTTTTTAATTAGGAAAATGTCTTCTAGTGGACTAGCAGATAAGATAAAATACATATTTAATAAAAACAAAAAGGTTTTATATGCTAAAAATTCACTAAAATTAGGAAAAAAATTCAGTTTTGAGAATTTTGTTAAAAATTTTATAAGGGGTGTGTCTAAATGTTTGGAAAACTCTAAAAATGAAAAAAATATTAATTATTGCAGGGGCACGCCCTAATTTCATGAAAATAGCTCCAATAATAAAAGAAATAGATAAACATCCTTCTAAATTAAAATATTATTTGGTTCACACTGGCCAGCACTATAATGAAAATATGTCAAAATCTTTTTTTGAAGACTTGGAGATTCCTAAACCAGATATTAATTTAGGGATTAGTGGGGGAAGTTCTACTGAACAAAGCGCAAGGATTATGCTAGAACTTGAGAAGGTATTAAAAAAACAAAACCCAGATCTAGTTATTGTTGTTGGGGATGTTAACTCAACATTTGCAAGCGCGTATGCTGTAAAACAAAATAAAATAAAATTAGCACATGTTGAAGCAGGATTAAGAAGCAGGGATTTTAATATGCCTGAAGAAATCAATCGGATTGTAACAGACTCTTTATCAGATTATCATTTTATTTCTGAGATTTCAGGAGGATATAATCTTTTAAAAGAAGGAATTAAAAAATCAAAAATATTTTTTGTTGGGAATGCAATGATTGATAGTTTAATAAATAATCTTCCTAAAATAAAAACATCAAAAGCATTAGAAGAATATAGTTTAGTATCAAAAAGATTTGCAGTTGTAACAATTCACCGACCTTCAAATGTGGATACAAAAGAGAGTTTAGAAAACGTTTATGATATATTAAAGAATGTTAGTTTGAAAATAAAGTTAGTTTGGCCGCTTCATCCCCGTATGAAAAAAAGAATGAAAGAATTTAAATTAGAAAAAAAATTTAATTCCTTGAAGAATATTATTTTTACAGAACCTCTTGGTTATTTAGATTTTATGAAATTAGTTATTAACTCCAAGTTTGTGCTGACTGATTCAGGGGGAATTCAA
>CAZQKV010000063.1:0-4792 GCA_964593995.1 Candidatus Woesearchaeota archaeon | reverse complement strand
AAAAGAATCTTTTTCTGACCCTGAAAGACCAGACCCAGTTATCTCTAATATATTTTATGAAGCATTTAAGAAACAAGCCTATAAACCAATGGAAACTATTGAAGATTTATATGTTAAGGCTAATTCAATAATGCAGAAACTGGAAGAGGTCCAGAAGCTAGATAAAAAGGAGTTAAAGGAGTTAAGGGGATTTTGCCTTGACCTTTCTTGGATAGCTGCAGCATATTTAGATTATGATGCAGACCGGTTTGTTGCATAATTCTCATTGTAATTAGATAATTTTTATAAATAATCTCCACTAATAAAAATAAAATGACTGGAATGACTGTTCGGATACAAGGCACAAATGAAGTTATGGCTATGTTTGGAACACCTGGAACCTTTTACAGAGGCAAATGGCAAAATGTTAAGATAATAAAAGTTGGTCTAGATGAAAAAACTCCCTTAAGTGTAAGAAAATCTTTAGTTGGATTAACAATATCTACTATTTTCACTAAAGAAAGCATTGAAGAGTAAACAGGAGCGGAATTTCCCATTCCTGCAGGATCAAGACTTGCTTATTCTCCAGATGTTATTAAAGTTCTTAGACTTGCTGGGAAACACGAAGAAGCTAAACAACTGAAAAAGATAGTTCCTGATCCTTTTGATATGTATGTAATTGAACCAGAAATTTGTGAGTTAGTTTAGATAAAAAACCCCGTAAGTCCGGCGGAAGTGAGAATGATGTTCATCATCTTGATAATGATAAAGATGGAGTTGTTTGTGAGGGGTTGGGGTGATGGTTGGATGAAAAACTAAGCAGAATTATTTATTAAATTCATTGCCCATCCTTCAATTTCAGAATCATTGATGCAAACAAATTCCTGACCAATTGATTGTGATTGAAAAAAATCATTATTCCAATTTTTTTCATTATGGCAACTAATTTTATTTTTAAAAAATTTGGGCAAATCCCATTTAGACTTTGAAAATCCTTTTTTAGTTAAAATTAAATCTTTGTGAAATCTAAAAACCCCTGCGCCAGGTAAATTGTTATTAAAAGACAATTTTTTGCTTGCTACATAAATAGTATTATTTTTACTCCAATCTCTTTCTTCCCTACAATGAGGATGATAATCCATCCAACTTTCTATTTCTTCTTTTCTTTTTATTATTCTTCCCACCTGAAGATATCCAAAAATTGCATGAAACTCTTTGCCAGTAAATTTTAGTTTATTCTCTTTTAAAATTGTTTTTCTAAATGTTCCAAAAAATAAAAACAAATCTCCTTCTTTTACTTCTTGTTTATCCAAATGTCCTTGCGCAGAACCTTGTTGTCCAAATAAATGCTTCCAATGAGGAGATCTTTCTTTTAGATTTGTGTTAATATCTGGATCTAAATGACATTCTGCTTCTGGAGTCAATTCTACTCTTGAAAAGATTTTGGGTCTTGATTCTAAATTAATCCAGGGGTTCAATTGTTTCATTAAATCACATAATGAATCATCATTTACATATAAATCAGAATATCTCAAAACATCTCCTTTAGAAGGGATTGGTAATGAAATCATTTTTCCACCAGGTAAAATCGGACTTGGATATCCGCCGTATTTAGAGTCAAACCCTTTTCTACTCAATATTATTTTCATAATTTGATTAAATCTGGCTAATTGATAAATGTTTGTAGATCTTGAAAAAATTGTTGAAGGATAGAAAGAGATAAAAAGATAGTTTTCCGAAATAATAATTTTTAAAAGCCTCTATTATTTTTTTCTTAGCATGACAAGATTGGTGATAATAGAAAGTCCTTTTTTTAGTAAATTTGTAGAAGAAATTGTAAGAAATGTAGAGTATGCAAGAAAGTGTATGAAGGACTGCCTTAGTAGGGGAGAGTATCCATTTGCTTCACATCTGCTTTATACTCAATATGGAATAACTGATGAAGAAATCCCTGAAGAGAGGGAATTAGGAATGGAAGCAGGTTTTGCCTGGGGGAAATTTGCTGAAGCCACAGTTGTTTATATTGATCTAGGAATTACTGAAGGAATGAAAAAAGGTATTGAGAGAGCAAAACAAGAAGGCAGGGTTGTTGAGTATAGGAAGTTGAGTAGAAAGAGATAAATAGATTGAATTCTTGTGGATATTATGAAAATAAAGGCACAGAGTAGATATTTGCTTCTACTTTTATTATTAATTATTGCAGTTAGTTTAATTCTTATAACATTTAAATTATATAATCCAGAAATTACTGGAATGAGTGTTGCAGAACCAAAAGAAAGTTTAGTAGTTCAAGCCACAAGTAATACTCTTCAAAATGATACTATTGAAGAAGAAATTGAAGAGGCTAATGATTCTGGAGAAGTTTCTGTTGAAGTTATAAGTTTAAAGGACCCAATTAATAACCCTGTTGAAGTTATAAGAAAAAGAGAAAACAAAACTGTTTATGATACTTTTGAGGTTATAAGAGAAAACAAAGGTATTAAGCAGGCATCTCTTATTCATAGTATTCCTTCTTCTTGTGCTGCTATTGATGAAGATGCAGATAATATAATTAGGCTTTATTCTTCTGATTTAGATGATTTAGAGGAACTAAAAAATTATCTTAAGGCTAACAACATAGAAGTTTTAATATTATATAGTATAGATGATTTAGCTGAATCTGGCACAACCCTCAGGAGAAGTTTAGGTCTTTCTATGATGGTTAAATTTGATTGGGGGGCGAGGAGTCAGACAAGGAGTCTGGCAGTAGAATCCCTCCCTTTTGAGTGTTGAATAACAAATCTTAAAAATCCCCAAAATATATATTTTTAGGCCTTATTTGGATAAGGTGCGAGAACTCGCGCATGTATTGTTATGTTTGTGTGGCGCTTGAGATCCTCGCCCAAAATGGGTTGAGTTCTAAAAGGGAAAAAATTAAATAAGTTGAATAATTAATAATAAAATGGTAAGTAGTTATTATTTTGCATATGCTGATGAGCCTGCCTCTGGTGGAGGGGGCTCTGCTCCGCCGCCAGGCCCTCTAGAAACAATATTAATGACAACAATGAAATTCGCAGGCATAGGCGCAATAATAGGTGCTGCTGGAAGTATTGGGATGAGCGGAGGAGCAGGAACATTATATGTTTTAAAAGCAGCTGCTTTGTTAGCAGTTCCAGGAGCTGTTTATGGTATTTATAAATCACAAGGAGAATTTAAAAAACTAGCAAAAGAGAGAGAAAAGAATATAGAAATGAAAGTAAAAGTTTCAAAAGATGGTTTGCTTGTTGCATAAATAGAAGAAAACCTTAAAAACTCCTAATTTATCATATTTTTAGGCCTGAAAGGGAAATGGAGTTCTTAGCGAAAAAACTAAAAATATTAAACAATTAATAAAATATGGCAACATATTCACACTCAAAAATAAACACTTTTGAAACATGTCCGTATCAGTATAAGCTTCATTATATAGATAAGATTGAGCCTGAAGTTCCTACAACAATTGAGGCTTTTATGGGGGATATTGTTCATCAAACACTGGAAAAGCTATACAAAGATAAGAAGTTTAAGAAGAGAGTTGAAAAGAAAATACTGATTAAATTTTATAGGGATTTATGGGAAAAAGAGTATTCTGATGATATTTTAATTGCTAAAGAAGATGAGGGGCTTAAAGCTGATAATTATAGGAAAATGGGTGAGAAATTTATTTCAGATTATTATGATTCTCATAAAGATGATGACATGACAATTCTTGGGTTAGAGACTCAAGACAGACTGACTTTGCCTGATGGAAATCAGTGGCATGTAAGAATAGATAAATTAGGATGCAAGGGAGACACTTATTTTGTCTGTGATTACAAAACAAACGCAAGAATAAAATTGCAAGAAGAAGCTGATTCAGACAGACAACTTGCAATGTACTCTATTTGGGTTAAAGATAAATTCAAAGATGCTAAAAAAGTTGTTTTGAAGTGGCATATGCTGGCATTTAATAAAGAAATAACAAGCGAGAGAACAGATGAGCAGCTTAAAGCATTGCAACAAGAAATTATTGAGGTTATCCAGGAAATTGAAGAAGCTACTAAAGAAAATGATTTTCCTACAAATTCTACTAAGTTATGTGATTATTGCCTCTATAAATCAGACTGCCCTAGTTTTAAGCATCTTGCAGAAATAGAAGAAAAGCCAATAGAAGAATTTAAAGAAGATGAAGGAGTACAGTTTGTTGATGAGTTCTCAGAAATAAAAGCTAAGCTTTCTGAATTAAAAAAACAAGAAGAAGAGTTTAGAGGGAAGTTAATTGAGTTTGCAAAGCAAAAGCAAGTTGATATGATTTACGGAAGCAATACAAAAGCATCTGTAAAAGAATTTGATAAGATTGTTATGCCTGAAGATACAAAAGATAAAGAAGCTTTTATACAATTAATGAAGGATAAAGGGGTTTATGAAGAATGTTCAATGGTTTGTTATCCGAGATTAAACAGCAAGGTTCTAAAAGGGAAAATTGAAGATGAAATTAAAGATAAAATTAAGATTGAAAAGGATTGGAGAGTTAGTTTGAGAAAGAGGGGGGATGATGAGGAATAGATAAATCTAAATAATATAGATTATTAAGAATAACATGAAAACCTGGGCTAAATTAGTTATTGGAATTGTGCTTTTTATAATTGTTCTAGGAATAATTGGCTCTTTTTTTAGTGTTCCTGAAACTGAATATGAATCTGGATCTAGCCTTAAAATGGCTGATAATTCTGATGGAAAATCAATAACTGGAAGCGCTGTTGATGTTAAGGAAAATAGTGGTTAATTTAACTCTGAAAGTGATTTTAATAAGATT
>CAZQKV010000062.1:3166-4874 GCA_964593995.1 Candidatus Woesearchaeota archaeon | reverse complement strand
TCTCCATAATAATAATTTTTTAAACATTTTAGACCTTTATGAAAAGTTCCACCTACAGCCGCGCATTGTACTTCAGTCAGGTCCTCACATTTATAATCTAAATACGTATTTCCTCCATAGTCTAATTTTTCCTCTGGAACACGACATGCAGAAGTTGCAGGTATGCAAGGAATCCATATTTCAAAAGGTCCTTCTTTCTGCGGAACCTTCCATGAATTATTTTCCCAAGCATCAATCTCCTTACTGCCTTCTCTGTCATAATTCCAGAAAGTTGGAGATTCTGTATTTCCCATTAAAGGAAAACTATTTGGAACAGATTTAATATTCTGAATTTTTATTTTCACAGCCCACTTTTCAGGCCAATTTGATTTATTATAACCATAATTTTCCATTAACCAAGCATCATTTCCCCATGTATTATAAGTAGGGGTAATAAAAAATTCAACTCTGCTATAGGTGTCTTTATCTCTTAGTGTAAACTCTATTGTTTTGTTATCAACAAATTTTGGCTTAACTGACTCGTTAGTAAAAGGTTTTCCATCATAAAACAAAGCACATTCCCCAAAATCAACATTAACTGAAGGAGCATCACAAGCTTCTTCATCTGTATTAACATCCTGGGAAAACTTAACAAATATGTGATTCCTATAATAAGGGCTATAACTATTAACTTCAGTAACCCAAGGATGTGTCATATACGGAACCTTGGCTGTAAAAACATGAGGCCCTTTTTCAGAATATCTAGCATTATAATTCCAAAAATACTCATCATAAAGAAAAAAAGGAATGTTATGAAGTCTTTTTTCAGGATTAGGATGTTTTGCTTTATTTTCTTCTGTTAATTCTGCTAAAGGATTTCCAATCATTTCAACATCATTTTCTCCCACATCAGCTTGTGAGCCTTTTACAGTAATTGTTCCTATTTTAACTTGCTCTTTTTGAGACTCATTTAAAAGCCACCATTCAGTATAGCTAAGAACTTTTACATCAGGAGAAATTTCATATTTATACCTATCTTCTGAAAACTCTACTAATCCTTCAATTGCATTTGTTCCGTCTTCTAATATAAATTTAACTTCTGGTTCTGTAACTGCATCACTAAATTTAATAGACAGGTTTGTATTTTTATCTGTATAATCATGTTCAAAATAAAACTCATTGACAAAAGGAAAAAGATGAACATCCCTCTCATGTATGTGAGGAAAAATTGAACATAAAACTCTAAGTTTAGTAACCTTATCATAACATTTAAAGTCAAGGGATAAAACATCTGGGGCAGGACTTGCATGCAATCCCTCAGCCACCTGGCTAGTATGAACATCAGCGATATTAGATTTTAAAGGGGGGTATTTTTCATAACATTTTTGCCATCCTAATAACTCTTTTTTCTCACAACCATTTCCTTTAAGATAATTTGTGAAAAGCCACACATCTTCTCCTCCCCAAACTCCAACCTTTACCTCACTTGCATCAACTACAAAAACTCCGGGATAGTCATTTCTACCATAAGCCTCGCATCCATAAGTTCCATGAATAGCTCTTGGTTCAGGCAGGCGATTTTTTATTATATCAGGAGAAGGAGGGTAGTGAAAACTATCTACTCCGCAAGCAAGACCATAATCAAATTCATCTTCATTAAGTCCCCAACAAGTTTCTAAGGTGCTTTCAAAATAATTTTCATTAATATATTCCTGGACAAGATCTCTGC
>CAZQKV010000062.1:0-3156 GCA_964593995.1 Candidatus Woesearchaeota archaeon | reverse complement strand
TGCACGCTGCTCTTCCTTCCCAAGTATTCAAGTCTAATCCAGAACAAAGTTCATCCTTTTTTGAATTAAGAACACACATATCTGGAAAATAAGTTGATATTAATCCCTCATAACTCCCATGATGTCCTGTAAAAACTATTTGTGCATTCCCTTCCATAAACTTATTTTTGATTGTTTCTAAATTAGCATTATTATTATGATAAGCCTCAAAATTATATCCTAAATCCTTAGCTAATTTTTTAAGTGGTGCAATCCTCCATGCTATTACTGCCCCCACTATATCAGGATGCCACTCCAGATAAAGAATGTTTTTGTCACAAGGCAAAACAGAACTTTTCCCTTCTTGATCTGTATAATTGCAAACCGGTTCGGTTCTACACGTAACAGGATCTCCTCCTGGAGGCTCTAATTCAGCCAAACCTGTTATAATTCCTCCAGTAACCTCTCCCCTAAATAAATTAATAAAAAAATCAATTATTCTCCTTATAAATCCCCTTGGAGATAAAGTAGGTAGTGCAGGAGGCGGAGGAATTGATTCTTGGAATTCAGTAAGCTCTCTGATTTCACTAACAAGCATATACTCAAAATTTTCTTCATCTACAACTAAAAATGCTTCAGGATCTCTAGAAGTTCCATCAATATAATGTTTAAGAAAATCTGTAAGATTTGCAACATAAAAATAATAATCTATATAAGGATAAATAAATTTAACTTCTTCTTCAGTAATATCTATGTTTATAACTTCGAGGACACTTCCGTTTCTGTGAATTTGAAAGTTGTTATCAAAATCCCCAAACCGATTTTCTAAATAAATTCTAATTTCCTGTTCTAAATCAGGAGCTTCACCAACCGGAGTTAATGGATTTTGTCTTAAATAGTTTCTTATAATACATCTAACATTATTTTGCCAAGTATCATTATTATCACAATTTTCTAAAGTAACTAATTCAGTTAAATCCCCTAACAAAATCCTCCCCTTACTAACATTAGAATCAAAAACTTCTAAATAAATTAAATTACTTTCATTGTAGACTTGGATATCACTCTCATTTTCTAAAATCTCTACCTGCTTGTTAAAAATAACAAAATTCTTTCCTTGCAAAGAATTCAAGCTTTCATTCAAAGCTTGCCTTTGTTGATTATTTAGTTCTCCTAAATTACAAAAATAATCATCAATATTAATGCTAATTCTGTTTAATTCATAATCTAAAAGAGTTCTAACACTTGTTTCCAAGGGCCCTTCTGGACACTGTCTAATATAATCATCAGTAGTGCCAAGATAATCATTAGTTTTTGCAGAATAAGTATCTGTTCCAGAATCTGAATCACTTTTAACTCCTCCACTGCTAGCAGGATTAATAATATAATCATCAGCAGGTTCAGAACCTTCAGTAGTTTCAATAATAACTTCTTCCCCATCAGAAGGTGTTCCACTAGCAGGCTCACCAATGCCAAATCTAGAAATTTCTGGTCTTTCCCTCCCAGAAATATCTCCAATTTTTCCACTTTTAGAAATATTAAATAAAAGATTAAGACTAACAAATACTAATACTAAGATTACAACAATAACAACCACAGCAAGGACATTAGGAGGAATTCCAAATAATTTCTTATTTTTAATCTTGCTGCTCCTTTTTTCCATTAAAGTATAATAAGAAGAATATATTTAAACTTTCCTTAATTTAAAAGACAATGAAAAAAAAGGTGAAAAAAGCAGAGCAGAGAAATAAACAAACAAAAAAACAAGGAAAGAAAATACTGCTTGAAATTTTTGGTGTTTTAGTAATCACAAGATTAGCAATATATCTAATAGGATATTTTTCAAATTTAGCAATGACATTCCTAACTAAAGGAGGATATTATCCAAGAGTGCTTTTAGAGTCAGCTTCTTTATCAAAATTATTTTTTAGGTGGGATAGTGGATGGTATATAGGTATAATGAAATATGGTTATTCTTTTGCTCCTGGACGGGAGTCAAGTGTTGCTTTTTTTCCATTATATCCAATGCTTGTAAAAATATTTTCTTTTAATCTTTTTAATCCAGTGATTATAGGATATCTAATATCAAATATTGCTCTTTTTTTAGCAGTACTTTATCTTTACAAACTAGTTTACTTAGAAACTAAGGAGCATAAAACTTCTTTTAAAAGCGTTTTCTATCTTTTGATTTTTCCTACAAGTTTCTTTTTTTCAATTTTTTATACAGAAGGACTTTTCCTCTTTTTAGCAATTTCTTGTTTTTATTATGCAAGAAAAAAACAATGGCTAACTGCCTCAATACTAGGCTTGTTCTTATCAATGACGAGAGTTATAGGAGTTCTTATTTTCATACCAATGTTAGTTGAATATTTTGACATAAACTTTAAGTCATGGAAAATGGATATTAAAAAAATAAGAGGAGATATTCTTTATTTACTTTTAGTTCCATTAGGCTTGCTTTTTTATATGTTTTTCCTTTATATTAAATTTGGTAAACCTTTTGCATTTTTGGACGCACAATTAGCATGGGGGAGATATTTTGTTATCCCATTTGCTCCCCTTATAATGGAATTTAATTATAGATTATTTCACACAGTTATATTTAAAGGATTTGCAATATTTGCTCTCTTAATGATCTTATACTTGTTTTTTTCTAAAGTTAGGTTTAGTTATGGTATTTATGCACTTTCAATTTTAGCAGTGTGTCTTTCAACAAGTTCCCTTGATTCAACTCCAAGATTAGTTAGTGTAATATTTCCAATATACTTAGCAATGGCACTAGCAAGCAAGAAAAAGTATTTAGAATATATTTTTATAATATTTTCTATAATATTCCTGGCCTTATTTTTAACTCTTTTTGTTAATGGATACTGGTTTACCTGAAGATATTTTTAAGTATAATTAAATATAAATAACACATAATTCTCCAAAAATTATGAAAATATCTGTTGTTCTGCCTTGCAGAAACGAGGAAAAAGCTATTGGTGTTTGCGTTAAAAAAATAAAAACAGCTTTAAAAAAAGAAAAAATTAAACAAAAGGATTATGAAATTATTGTTTCTGACTCTTCTATAGACAAAAGCCCAGAAATTGCTAAAAAATTAGGAGCCAAAGTTATCAAGCACAATCTTGTTGGATATGGTAATGCTTATATTCAGGGCCTTAAGCATGCAAAAGG
>CAZQKV010000061.1:0-4901 GCA_964593995.1 Candidatus Woesearchaeota archaeon | reverse complement strand
ACAGTAACTATTGGAACAAAAACAGAACTTTATGATAGTTATAATACAAAACCTGATGGTAGTGTTCAATTAACATATAAAGGAAAAGATATTGGTAGCCCAATTCCTTCTTCAAATCTAGGAACTAGTGATGGTCAAATTAATCTTGGTTATGCTAATGGAGGATGGGAAACCATTGAAAAACCTGAAACTGCTTCTATTGGTGGAGGATTCTTAAAAAGCCAAGAGCAAGTAGAAGTTTGGAAAATTGTAGGAAAAGAAAATGAGTATGTTAATACAAAAGGAGATATTTATAAAAAAGATGGAGATAAATGGGAAAAAACTAGTTCTATAGGAGGAAAACCAGACCCTAAAAAAACATCTGGGAGTTTAGTTCAGGATTTGAAAAATTTTGGTATTGGTTATGGTATCGGGGCAATTATTGGAGGCATGATTGGAGATAATGCAGACCAAGCACTAGGATTAGCAATGGGGGTTGCATCATGGATTTGGGGTGCTGAAACTGGAACTTTTGGAGCAGAAGTTGGTGAGTTTTTTGGATTTGGTCATGGTCAACAATTAGGAGGATTAATTGTTGGTGCAATTATATTTGCATTAATGTATAAAAAAGAAAGTACAGAAACAATTGAGTTTAATTGCAAGCCTTATGAACCCCCTGTTGGAGGAAGAGATTGTGAATTATGCAATGAGTTTGAAGAATGCACTGAATATACTTGTAAAAGTTTAGGACAAGCTTGTGATATTGTTAATGCACAAGATGAAAAAGAGAAAAAATGTGTATGGAAAAATCCTCATGACACTAAAAGCCCTGGAATCAGCCCTTGGGAGGAACCATTAACAAATGGTTTGTCTTATGAAGATGTTAGAATACGTCCTGCTGGTTCTGGTGTTGAGCCTGGAAGAATGAAAATTGTAAATAAATCTAGTGAAGATGGCTGTATTGAAGCATTTACACCACTAGAATTTGGAATTGTAACAACAGATCCAAATGGTGCTAGAGAGCCTGCCCAGTGTAAAATAGATTATAATATAACAACTAAATTTGAAGATATGACTTTTTATATGGGCAACAGCAATTTATTTAGATATAATCATACTGAAAAACTTTCATTACCAGGTCCTGCAAATATTAAATCTGAAGTTCCTGAATTAGAAAACGATGGTAAATTTACATTATACTTAAGATGCCAAGACGCAAATGGAAATGTGAATGATGATTCTTTTGCAGTACAATTTTGTGTTAAACAAGGGCCTGATACTACTCCTCCAAGAATTGTTGATGTTAGTATTCCTAGCAAGTCCCCAATAAGATTTAACCAGACAACATTAGAAAACCTAAGATTTTATATTAATGAGCCTGCAGAATGCAAATGGTCAAGAGAAAATAAAGATTATAGTTTAATGGAAAATGAAATGGAATGTGATGCTGATTTAACTGATGTTAAGAAGATAAATAATGATTATGTTTATGCATGCAAAACAACCTTAACAGGAATAGAAGATAGAAAAGAAAATGAGTATTTTGTCAGGTGCAAGGACCAGCCAGCACTAGGAGACAGCACAGACAGGAATGCAAATGCCCAAAGCTATCGTTATATAGTTATTGGAACCCAGCTATTAAATATTTTAGAATATGGACCTAATGGAACAATTTATGGTGCAACAGACACTATACCTGTTTTCTTAACAGTTGAAACAGATAATGGTTACAAAAATGGAGAAGCATTTTGTTATTATTCAGAAACAGGTGATGAAGAAGATTATATAATGTTCAGGAACACAAGCACACTTTCTGATTATACTAATAAGCACAGCCAGAGACTTGACTTGCCAACTGGAAATTATATTTATTATTTCAAGTGCATTGATTTAGGAAATAATGTAGTTTATGTTAATACAACTTTCTGGGTTGAGACAGACAGGCAAGCGCCAATTGTTGTAAGAGCATATAAAGAAGGAACTTCATTAAAAATAATAACTAATGAAGAAACTGATTGCAGTTACTCAAATATTGATTGTAATTTTGAAATAAGTGATGGTGTTAATATGCCTTATGATGGTGATGAAGAGCATAAAGCAGATTGGAAAGTTCAAAAATATTATATAAGATGCAGAGATGAATATAATAATCAGCCTGATCCAAATACATGCTCAATAATTGTAAAACCTTATGAAGTTTTAAGTAGCCTTGGTTATATTGAACTTTAATCTTCTAAGATCTGAAAATCATGATAAGCTACTGATTCTCCATCTACAAATAATTTTGACCTATAAATCCCGGGCCCTCTTTTAACAAGTTCTTTTGCTTTAGGAGTTGAAGTATCTTGTCCAATATTTATGCAAAAAATTTGATTATCATAAATACGAGGAACCTTTTCCCTTTCTCCTATTTTATACAAATACCACTTTCCTTCTATCATTTTAAGACTAAATAATTGATATTCTAACATTTTTTTCAGAGGATTATTAGTACTCATACATAACATCCTTTTTTCATTTAGCTTAAATATCCTTTTTTTCTCCTTAGAAGAATCGCGAGTAAAAAGTTCAAAATTCTTTTTTTCTAGTTTTGCTCGTGCTTCTGCTTCTCTTCTTGCTTTTATTCTTTCGTCAACTTTTGCATTCCACTCCAAGCCCCTATAAGGGTCTGGTTCATTCTGATTGTTTTGATTTCCATAATTAGTAGAATTATTCTGCCTATTACTTTCTCTAATTGCATTAGCAATTTCTTCTGAAGCTTCTTGTTGAGCAGCAATTCCTGCAAGATTATCCATTGTTGGAGCTACTATCCCTGATAAATCTACTCTTTGCTGAGGAGTAAGTCGCGGATTTTTTAATGCCTGAGTTCTTGCTGCTATTCCCATAACTGTATAAAAATCAGAATCACTTACACCTGATGAGTTTGAAGAGTTGCTTGAAGGATTATTTGAAGAATTATCTGAATAACTTGCTGGCTTATCACCAAAAGAATTTTCAATATGTTCCCATAACATATCAGCGCAGCCTCCAAGAGGCAAGATGCTTGCAATTCCTGCAACTAAAGTAACACCTAAAGTAACTAATTTTCCAGCAAGGGTTTTTTGAAAAGCCCTTTGTTTTTGCTGTTGCCTTGTTTCCATTTTGAATTGTGATTATATATGATATTGATATTGTTTTTTATTCTGTTATTAAGTAAGTTTAATATTTATTTTTATTGTTTTTTGTTATTTTTCAAATTTATATTGTAATTATTCTTTAGTAATAACAATATTTAAAGCTTTTGATTTAGATTATTGTATTAATTTTATTGTTTCAATCTGTCTTTATTTATTTTTAATTTGATTTTGATTTAATTCTTATTGATAGGAATGTTTATTAATTATCTTATTTATTATAATTTATGAGAGAAAAAAGAGGTAACAGAGCACAAGGAAGTATATTTGGAATGTCATTTACTACAATCTTTTCTATAATTTTAATTGTGTTTTTTATTGTTATTGCATTTATTGTTATTAACAAGTTCTTAGAGATTTCAAAATGCGGAAAAATCGGGACATTTAAAGATAATCTGCAAGATGATATTGATGGCGCTTGGAATTCTCAAGAAAGATCTGCTCCTATAACAAATAAAAATCTTCCTTCTGAAATAAAATATGTTTGTTTTGCTAATCTTTCTAAAGATGCTAGCGGAGGAGATTTAGAAAAAGAAATTTATGAGGAAATTTCTATTTGGGAGTATACAGGGGATAATATGTTTTTTTATCCTAGAGACAAGGCATGTAAAATGCCAAATCATGAAATCAAGCATATTGATCTAGAATATTTAACAAAAACAAGAAATCCTAATTGTTTTCCGGTTGTAAATGGTAAGGCAGATTTAAGAGTTGAATTTGGTCCTGGAATGAGGCTTGTTAAAATTAATTAGAGATATTAAACTTAACCAAAGATTTATAAACTGATGTTATTTTATTATAACATATGTCATTAAATTATGTCGATTGTTATTAAATTATAATAAATGTTACAAAATTATAACAAATATAAAGTTTTAAGAACTTTTCTCGAAAATCCTACTGAAAGTTTTAGATTAAGAGAATTATCAAGATTAACTAAAATATCTCCCCCCTCTATTATGAATTATCTAAATAAATTTGCTGGGCAAGGGCTAATAAGGAAATATGAAAAAAGAGGGGTCCCTTTTTATCAGGCACTGAGGGATAATGAAGAATTTATCTTATATAAAAAGATTGGCATAATATATGAATTACATAATTCTGGTTTAATTGATTTCCTATGGCAAGAACTTTCTCCAGAAGCAATTATCTTATATGGTAGTTATGCAAAGGGAGAATCAATAGAAAATTCAGATATTGATATTTTCATTATTGGTGAGGAAAAGAAGATAAATATTAAAAAATTTGAAAAAATATTAGGTAAGGAAATTCATTTAATGTTTGATGAAATAAAAAAAATCCCAAAAGAACTAAAAAATAATCTCGCGAATGGGATAGTTCTCAAGGGATATTTTAAACCTATAGAATGATAATTAAAATTACTCCTGATATGGAAAAGGTGAAATCTATCATAAGGATGGTTGAAAATAGAGAGAAATTTTTAAAACGCATAAATGTCAAAGAATTTCCCGGAATTTTTGCTGAAAATCTTTATGAAATTATTAAGGAGTTAGCAACTGCACTTCTTTTAGCAGATGGTCTTAAAAGCATTGGAGAAAATTCACATAAAGATTTGATAGATTACCTTTCTAATTACAAGGATTTTGAAAAAGAAGAGGTTTTACTAATGAATGATCTAAGGATAAAAAGAAACAAGCGCTTATATGAAGGAAGGAATATAAATTTTGATTATTTTTTAAGTAAAAAAGAAAAATTTGATAAAGTAATCAAGAAGTTAAAAGAAATTTT
>CAZQKV010000060.1:0-4950 GCA_964593995.1 Candidatus Woesearchaeota archaeon | reverse complement strand
GGCCTTGTTTAATAATCTTCCTTTTCATGATTCAGTAGGCTAGGTTTTGTTTATATAAATCTCAAAATATATTGAATATTCTTTATTATTTAAGGCATCAATATATTTAAAGCTTTCCCAATATATACACTAGTGATAATAGGGAAATGTATATTCCCAATGTTTTGGTAAAAAATAAGTATTTCGCTTATTCAAATTTTGATTTTAATATATTCCCTATATTAAAATATTCTAACCAGGGAATATATTGGCAACTTCTTTATTCTTAACTCAACTTATTTTTATATGAAAATACAAGAATGTATTTTAACTAAGCAAGAGAGCCCAGAAAAAATAAGGATAATTAACTTGTCTGAACTAAATTATTTAAAATTAAATTTGGGGTGTGGAGACAAAACTTATCTAGGTTATTTGAATATAGATAAAACTTCTTTGCCAAATGTTGACTTTGTTTGGGATTTAGAAAACACGCCACTTCCATTAAAAACAAATTCTGTCTCAGAAATTATATGCGAGCACATACTTGAGCATATTACTAATTTTATTCCATTAATGGAAGAGTTGCACAGAATCTGCAAACCAAAAGCAAGAATTCATGTCTCTGCACCTTATTATAAGTATGAAGCAGCTTACAGAGACCCAACACACGTAAGATTTTTTACAGAGCATAGTTTTGATTATTTCCAAGATAATGTAAAATTCTCTCATTACTCAAAAGCAAGATTTAAAGCCAGAAAAGTAAAACTTAGGAACCATTTTATGAGCAGTGTAAAAAACCTTCATAAAAAAATAATAAAATTTGTTCCATTTAAAAGAATATTAAACCACTTTATGTGGAATATGTTTTCTGAAATAAATTATGAATTAGAAGTTATAAAAGAAAATCAAAATAAAACAGCAAGTCAAAATGAGGACATAAGTTAAAATGAGAATTGCAGGCATTTCTCCGCAAGAATCAAGCATGGATCCTAAAATCCAGCATGCTGTCAGCGAGCCTTATGGATTAGAGATGATTCTTGCTGTTGCAAAAAAAGAAGGGCATGACGTTGATTTGTTTATACCTGCAAAACAAGAAAAAAACCAAATCAAGCCAATAGATGAAAAAGAGCTTATTGAAAATATCTCAAGATTTAAACCAGATATAGCTGCCTTCTCCCTTTACACTTGCCAATATCCTGCAGGAAAAAGAATAGCTTATGAATTAAAAAAAAGATTTCCAAATGTTCTAACAATTGCAGGAAACAGATATCCAACACATTTAAAGGAAAAAATAGAAGATCCATTTGATTTTTTTGTCATTAAAGAAGGTGAAGAAACATTTAGGCAATGGTTAGTGCAAACACAGCAAGGAAAAAATTATGAAAATGTTAAAGGACTTGTTTTTAAAAGAGATGGAAAACCAGTATTTACCGGAAACAGACAAAGAAACTTTGATTTAGATTCTCTGCCAAATGCTTTAAGATTCCCAATTATTTTAAACCAGGTTTACAATGGAATCTCAATTCCCCCCCTTTCTGCAAGACCACATTACGCTATTGTAGAATCCAGCAGATGCTGTTATAATAATTGCGAATTTTGTGATAATAAAGATTTTTGGGGCAACAGAGTAACTTTCAGATCTCCCCAGAGAGTTGTTGAAGAAATGTTTCAATTAAAAGAAAAAGGAGTAGATATTTTTTATTTTATGGACTTAAATTTCACAGCTTTTCCTAAAAAAGCTATACAATTATGTAAAGAAATGATAAAACAAAATCTAAATGCATCTTGGTATTTTATGAGTAATATTGCAACTCTTGATAAAAGAGATGATGTCATGGATGCTATAGTAAAAGCAGGAGGTTATAAAGCTGCATGGGGGGTTGAATCAACAAATGACAGTGCACTTGAAAGAATAAATAAAAAAGTTGGAAATGAATTTACAACAAATGAGCAAACAAGAAGAGTATTGCAAAAATCACTAGAAGCAGGGCTTCTTAATCAAGGATATTATATTATTGGATTTCCATGGGAAACTCCAGAATCTATACTCAAGGATGCTGAAAATTTAAAATATCTTCAGCTTCACCAACTAAATATAGGAATTTTCACACCAATACCAATGAGCAAATTTTATAGAAAAATGCTTGAGCAAGGATATAAACTTAATCCAGATCTAGAACAACATAATAGAAACACATTAGTTTATAATCATAAAGCTTTAGATAATCAAACAATAAAACAATTACAAGAACAAATATACAAAGATTTTTACACTTGCCCAGAATATGCAGAAAGAGTAAGGCAAACCTGCAAAATCAATCCTGTTTTGGTTAAATCTTTTGAAGATTATAATGAAAATGTTTTAAATAAACAAATAAATACAAAATCTAAACTAAATACATCACACACAAATAAAAAACCTCTTGCAAAAGTCGCATAAAGAAACATGAAAAAAATAGTTGTCATCACCGGAGCTTCAAAAGGAATTGGAAAAGCAATTGCAGAAGAATTTGCTAAACTATGCTATGACCTT
Source organism: Candidatus Woesearchaeota archaeon (assembly GCA_964593995.1). Taxonomy (GTDB): domain Archaea; phylum Nanobdellota; class Nanobdellia; order Pacearchaeales; family GW2011-AR1; genus ARS1285. Next base: position 2,438 of record CAZQKV010000060.1, on the reverse strand, counting down.
GCTATTATTTCAAGAAATCAATCAAGCATAGAAAGAACTGCTGAAGAATTAGAGAGGAAATATGATGTAAAAGCACTGGCATTTTCATGCGACATAGGAAATAAACAGGAAGTAGAAAAAACTTTTTCTGAAATTATTGAATCATTAGGAGCAATAGATGTCTTAGTTAACAATGCAGGAATTAACTCAAGAAAAACTCTCAATGCAGAAGATAATGAAAACTGGTTTAAGAACTTTGAAGAAAACCTTTTAGGTTGGGAAGATGAAATATCTACAAATTTAACAGGAACTTACATTTGTTCGTATATTGCCTCCGGCTACATGTTAAAGCAAAAATCAGGTATAATAATAAACATATCATCAATAAAAGGAAAAGAGCCTACAAGCAGTCCAGGTTATGGCTCTTCAAAATCAGGAGTCATCAAACTAACAAAAGACTTTGCTAAAGCTCTTGCACCTTACAACATAACTGTAAACTGCATTGCTCCTGGATTTATTAATGCAGGAATGACTTTAGAGCTTTCAGATGAAAAAAGAGAAAATTACAAAAAACTGATTCCATTAAAAAGATTTGGCGAAGTTGAAGAAATAGCTAAAGTAGCAGCTTTTCTCGCATCTCCAGATTCTAGTTATATAACTGGCGCAACAATTGATGTTAATGGTGGTTACTTGATGTGAAGATAATTGAACTCTCTTAGCAATAACATTAAAAACAATATTCTAAAATATATTTCTTATTCTAACATACACATCCTATCGTATACTATATTCTACTATCTCAACCTATTTACACAATTCTCAGATATGTAAAATAAGAAATATACGGACAAAGATTAAGTTCTTATTAGGATTATATTATGTATGATAACACTGAAAGCTGCTCAAATAGCATATAAATCAGAATGGGCTCTAGCTAAATTCTTTGCTTCTTTAAAAAACTCAGAAATTCAAAATAAACTTAAATTAATTGGAATATGCGGAAGAGAAGAAACAAAAAAAGATGCTTGGCTCGCGATAAAAGAAGCTATTCTTAAAAGAACAGAGATGCTTGCTGAAAACCCTTCTTGGAGAAGTTCAAATAGGGAAATAGAGATTGATAGTCTAATTAGCTTATTAGAAAAACTTCAATTTAATGGAATTAAATATTATCATGCAAATAAAAACCAAACACTTCCACAAAAAGTTCATGAAAATGCAGATGCTATTATAATACATTCAAAAAACACAACTCATCTCGGATATATAGAAGATGCTATAAAAAATTTAAAGCATGTCTTGTGCGAAAAACCTCTTGTTTCAACAATAGATGAGAGAGGGAAGCCTTATCCAAACCATTTAAATGAACTAGAGAAAATTATAAGGGAAGCAAACCCAAGCCTGATTTTAATGGATGCTGAGCATTATTCTTACAAAAAAGCTTCTACTATTTTTTATGAAAATTTAGAACAAATCCTAAAAGGAAAAAATGGAAAAATGGAAAAAATAAAGGAAATTGAAGGACATTTAGAAGAAAAAGATGACCCTAATTTTAGCAGGACAAGAGACCTTTTAAGTTTGGACAATAGAACAAGCCTCTTAGATGATACAATGTGCCATCTTCTTGCATTTATCTCAAATTTAGGAGGCACACCAATCCCAAAATATAGGGAATATGATATATTTAAAGGCTATGATGTAGACACATTTAATAATGTAGAATATAAAATAAAAGATTGCCAAAAATATTTCACAAATAATGCTTTTGCTTATTTAAGAGTTGCTAAATTTATAGACAAGCAAAAAAAACCTAAGAAACAAGAATCTAAAAACATAAAATTCACATTAGAAGATGATTCAGAAATCTTAGTTGATTTTAAAAAAGGCTCTGTAACTAAAAAAACAAAAGATAATACAAAAAAAGAATATACATTCAGGTATGTAATTTCCAATAATGAATATACAAATATTTTAAACCATTTTTATGAAGCAATAATCAATCAAAAATCTCCTCTTACAGATTTTAGAAATTCTCTTGTTACATTAAAAGCAATTTACCAATCACGCACTCTTCCTTCTAACCAAAATAAACAAGTTAAAATTTACAATTAAAATGATAATAGACTTAACTTACCCAATTCACAATGGAATGTTTAAATATCCTTCAGATATTGAGCCAGAAATAAATATAAAAAAAGCAGAAAGTAAAACTGAACATGAAGTAATTCTCGATGCAAGTGGTTTTGGTTCAGGTGCAGGCGTAGCTACAACAACCTATAAATCCGGGCACACACAATTAAAAATAAGAAATCATCATGGAACCCATATAGATGCACCTGCACACAAACTTTCTTATGGAAAAACAATTACTGACTATGAAATTTCTAAATTTATTAATATAGGAAAACTAATTGATTTAACTAAAACAGATTTATTACAAAGAAAACAAAGACAGATAAGAT
>CAZQKV010000059.1:0-5039 GCA_964593995.1 Candidatus Woesearchaeota archaeon | reverse complement strand
TCTACTGAAACAGAATCAATTCCATCGCTAACAGTCAAAACAACCATTCCATTGAATCTAGCATTCCAATAAGCAACCCAGTCTGAAACATAGTTTCCATCTGGTGAGAAATCCCAACTATATGTTAATTCTCGATTACCACAAACATCTTCTGCTTCTGCATTAAATGTCAAATGGTCGCCAATAACTCCAAAATAAGGACCTCCAGTAGAGGTAATAGTTGGAGCAACATTATTAACAGTCACAATTAATGTGTCTTCGCCAACTCCTCCATCATCATCTGTAACTCTAACAGTCACAGTGTGATCTCCACCTATACAGTATGTATGAGTCAATAACATTGGACTTGTTGCAGGATTTACTATTGTATCAGCACTACCATCTCCCCAAATAATTATTGCTGTATGAGTATCTTCAACTCCTACATCAGTAAAACTTGGAGTAATAGTAAATTCTTCTCCTTCGTTAACAGTTTGGTCATCACCAGCATCAACTACTGGATTAACATTCAAACATGTCACAGTTGCAGAATCAAAAGCTTCTCCACCATCCTCATCTGTAACTTTTAGTGAGATGTCATTTATTGAATCATCCACACATGCAAAATCAACATTCTTACCTAAAGTTTCATAATCAGGATTGTCATCTAAATCCCAAGCATAACTCAAAGTATCAGCAGGAACATCATCCGCACTTCCACTTAAAGCAACATCTGAGCCTTCATTTCCAGTATATGGGCCTCCAGCATCAGCATTCCAAGGATCAACATTTTCACATGTTACAGTTGTGTCAGCAGTACTTGATCCACCATCTTCATCACTAACTTTCATAGAGATAGGATAATCAACTAAATCATCAACACATGCAAAGTCAACATTCGGACCTGAAGTCTCATAAGTCCCATCATCATCAAGATCCCAAGCATAACTCAAAGTATCAGCAGGAACATCATCCGCACTTCCACTTAAAGCAACATCTGTGCCTTCGTCTCCAGTATATGGGCCTCCAGCATCAGCATCCCAAGGATCAACATTACTTATAGTAACAGTTGAATCAGCAGTATCTGTATTTTTCACATGATCTGTAACTTTTACAGAAACAGTAGGAGAGTAGTCTCCATCAGCACAATAGTATAAAGTTGTTTCTGTAAATGCATCATCATAATATCCATCTCCATCTAAATCCCAAGAATAGCTTGAAACTTCTATATCATCTGTAGATGCGGAAGCATCTAAAGTTATTGTTTCTCCTTCATTACAATAATATGGTCCATTTGCATCAGCTGTTGGATCAACTCCATCAACTAAAAACTCTTCAGGATCACTAACATCTTTATTACCAACATTATCCTCTACATAAGAACATACCCACGAATAGGCAGTAATTTGTGAAGGACTAGGTAATGTATAAGCTGATTCGTCTATTGGACAGCTAGTAGGTTCTGTAGCTGAAACATATAGTTTGTAGCTAGCAGGATTACATCCGCTTGCAGTATCAGTACAATTTGCAGTTGCAGTTGCTTGGTCTACCCAACTTGTAGGCATACCAATCACACTTGCAGTCGGAGTCTTACAGTCATAAATAAACTGTTCATAAACTTCTTCATCCCCGCTAAAATTAATATTACCAAAAATATCTTCAGCCTCAATATAATATCTAAATTCATGAGCATCTTTTGGATAATTTACTGGATTTATTATACGATAAACATCTCCTACAGGATCAAATGTAAAATAAGCAGTATTCCATCCCCATCCATCATATTTGTAATGCAAGGTTACCGGACGAGAAGGAGGATCCATAGGAGGAATTCCACTCTCATCAGTAATTGTAGCATAAATATTTGAAGGTTCATAACAATTAGGCCATAATGGGTCTGAATGAATATCTGCAAAATCAGGACCTTCATCATCTAATGTACAATCAGCAAAACAAGCAGGTCCGCCATCACATTCTTCATAAGTTTCCTGTGTTATTAAATCCCCACACCAAGTACCAAATACTTCATATATTTCACAATCGTCTGAACAATATGTTCTATCTCCATTACCTTTAATCATATCCCAAACAGGATCCATTGTTCCTATTGGTTGGTTAGCTCCACCATCATCACATTGTTCATCAAGTTCTAGGATATCATTTCCACAAATTGGATCAGGCTCTACTGCACAAGCTGCTGTGATGCCCATTAATAAGGTCACTAGTAAAACACTAAAAATAAGTAAAGATTTTTTCATCATTTTTTTCACTTAAACCTCCTTTCAACCAATTCTAAAAATAAAGAATAAAAATTTATAAAATTCCATCTAAAATAATACTTATTTTTCATAGTCTATAATAACCAAGATTTACTTTTAAACATTATTACAATTTAGTATATGCTTGGCTAGGATAAATATATTAAATTTAGGATATTTCTTTTATTTAACTTTTTATATTTTTATCTATACTTCCTAACTATTCCTTTTTCTTTCTGAATTCTGTATTTTCTTTTCTTTGGTGAAATTGAAAAAGTTTTTTATCTAAATATGCAATGGGGTGTTTTGATTCTCTTTTTGTAAATGTTTTCTTAGCCATACTTGGATCGAATCCTTGCCCCATAAAAAGCCATCTTATTTTCCTAGATATCTTCGGTATTGGAGATTTTTTTAATTTTCTACTTCCTACTAATCCAGCATACATATGCGCATTTTCTTCCCAATTTTTTCTATCTTTGTTAAATCTTTCAGAAATATGGGGGCGGGGTTTTTGTAAGGCATATGACACAACTGGATTTGAAGAATATGATTCAATAATGACGTCAGAGTAGTGATTAATGTGAAGCATTTGATAGGCAATTGCAATATAAGTTTCAGCCCCTGATAATTCTCTAGGTTCAGAGGGTTTAATTTGTTTAGCAAATAAAGGAAATTGACGTTTAAGTGACAAGGTTAAAGCCTTTTGATATGCCTTTTTGAGGACATCATTATCTGTTGGAAAATTCTCATCAACAAATCTTAGTTTATTTACTAAGGTTGGTAATTTTTCAACTTGTTCCATTATTTGGTTTTTTTCCATTTTACTTGTATTTTTATTATTATTTATTATGGCATAGTGATAACCACATGATATTTAACAATTGTGCCCCCCTAAAGAGGGTGCATATAGAAGGTTTTTTAAATACAATAAGATTTTATTTTATATGGATACAAAAGCTCTACAAGATATTGGATTAACAAAAAGTGAGACCAAAGTTTATTTAGCTTTGCTTAGATTAGGGCAAACAACTGCTGGTAAGATTGTAGAAGAAGCTAAAGTAACACGCTCAAAAATATATGATATTCTTGAAAGATTAAAAAATAAAGGCCTTGTTAGCTATATTATTAAAGAATCTACTAAATACTTTAGTGCAGCAAATCCAAATAATATTATTAATTATCTTGAGGAAAAAGAGCAAGAAATTCAAAAAAATAAGAAATCAATTAATGAGATACTTCCAGATTTATTAGAACAGCAAAAAGCAGCACAAAAAGGAAAGATTGCAGAAGTTTTTTTAGGTATAAATGGAATGAGAAATGCATTTAACATATTAACAGAAGAATTTGAATCAAATGAGCCTTATTATGCATTTGGAGCTGGAAAAGGAGAGAATATAGAACAAATCCAGATATTTTTCTCTCAGTTACATTTACAAAGAATCAAAAACAAAGTAAAATCATTTATAATTTTCAATGAATCTTCAAAAGGTCTTTTCAAAGAACAAGAAAAATCTAAGCTAGTTGAGGCACGATATATTAAACAGTCAACCCCTTCAGCAGTTAATATTTATAAAAATTATAAAATAATAGCTATTTTAACAAAAGAACCAATAACCTTTTTAATAAGAAATAAAGAAACAGCAGATTCTTTTAAAGAGTATTTTAAATTAATGTGGAAACTTGCTAAGAAATAATTCTCTTATTTATTTATATTTTCAAACCAATAATTTATTAAAGCCTTAAAATAACAAATTCCTATGGAATTCAAAATTAAAAATTCTGAGTTAATTGAACTTGACAAAGAAATTTTTAATGTAAACAAGATTTATGGAATGGCTCTTAGGTCATTAGGGAATCTGCCAAACACTTATGCAACAGAAGAATTTATTAAAATTTCTGAAGGCATTGTGTCAAGACTAAAAAAAATAAAAACTGATGATGAGTTTGAAAAGCTTTTAATTGAAAATTATCTTTATAATTTAGAAGCTCAAGAAATTTATCTTGAATATTTTACAACAGGAAAAAAGCAAAGTGTTGATAAATTATTTTCTAAGATATTTGGAAAAGAAGCTTTGGGAATAATAAAACAAAAAGCAAAAGATTTTGATTATAAAGGTTTTTGGGAATATTATCTTTCTTATCAAGAATACACTTACAGGCAGATTCCTTGTGATGATGAATCATTAAGAGAGACATTTAAAAATATTTTAAAAGATTTGAAAGAAGATGTTTTAGATTATGCAAACGAGCATTTTAATTTTCCAAGAGATTATAGTTTTGACTTGATTTTAGGACAGCCTTATTCCAGTGCAACTTATTTTCAGCCAACAACAAAAAGAATGGAGATTTCCTCTGACAGGTTTTTTGTTTTTAAAGATGGTGAAGAAATAAAAATAAATGTTTGTTCTGTAATAGAATCTCTTTTCCATGAATTAATTGGGCACGGAAGACAGCAAATAAATTCTGCAGGCCTTCCATTAACTCTCCAAGATAATTCAATAAATACTGCAGTGCCCCCTTTGCATATTCATTCAGAAGGAGTTGCTCAAAGAACAAGACAAGACGCAATAGCTTTTATGAATAAATACAAAGAAAAATATAAAATAGAAGAGGATTATATAAGGCAAATAGAATTATCAGAAGTTTCAGATTCTGCTATTAATATTTTAATTTTTTACCAGTATCTTCAATTTAAAAATATAGAAGATGATAAAGTAAACATAGAAAAAGAATTTTTAGAATTAATAAAAAACAGAGGGCTTTATATTTTATATTCAACAGGGGAAAATTCTCCTCTTTCGT
>CAZQKV010000058.1:0-5048 GCA_964593995.1 Candidatus Woesearchaeota archaeon | reverse complement strand
GATTTCTTTGTTTTTAGATTCATCTTTTCCAATTGGGACTGATTTATGGATTATGTTTGGGATTTGGAACATAATTTCTCTTATTCTTTTTCTAAGTTTATCTGCTTTTTCTTCTGTTTTTTTTATTTTGTCAGGAATTTCTTGAGCTTGCTTTATTAATTCTTTTGCCAGCTTTTCATCTTTTTGTTTTCTTGCAAAATTAATTTCTTTAGAGATTTTGTTTCTCTTGCTTCTTAATTGGTCTGCTTTATATTTTTCTTTTCTCCAATCTTCATCAAGTTTTTTTATTTCATCTACTAAAGGAAGTTTTTCATTTTGAAACTTCTTTTTTATGTTTTCTTTTACAAGTTTAGAATTTTCTCTAATTAGTTTAATGTCTATCATATGCTTTAGAATAGGGGGTAATATTTAAATATTATCTTTTACCCTAAATTAGTAGGGATAATAAAAAGATGGTGAGTGAACTAGTTTTAATCAGAGATAAACATAGGGGGCTGAAGAAGTTTTTTAAGATATCTTTAATTGTGGTTGGAATATTAATTTTGTTTTTTTTGTTTTTTTTAGCAGGATTTCTTTTAAGTAATAAGAAAGTTGAGGTATCTGTTGCAAATCCTTTAGGAGGGGATATTCGTTCAAATACAAACCAGTCTGCTGCTATTGAACAAGGGATTACTAAGTTTAATAAAGATTATATTGATTATATTTTAGTTGCTTTAGGATGTGGAAATTTGCATAAATCTCCTTTATTTGAGAACCCGTTTATAGAATTGGATTTAGATGGAGAAATTTGGAGTTCGGAAATAATTAAGGGCCAGCCTAATACAAAAAAAGGAGCAATTGATAAGGAGGATTTGAGAGTAAGTCTTTCTAAAGAAGAGGCAGTCAAGTTTATTCTTTCTGAGGCCCCTGAAGAATTTATAAAAGATTCTGTTTCAAGTGGTGGAACTAAAATTGAAATGATTGCAGGCAAGTTAGAGCTATTTAGCAAAGGATACTTAGAAATGTATACTGAACTTACTGGAGAAGAGATTAATTTAGATAATATTTGAGATTAAATCTATTTATTTTAGTATATTTTTGTTTGAGGCAAGTTAGTGACATCTAGTTACTATTTTATCAATACTAATTAATTTTATTACTGACTGGTTAATTTTTTTTATAGAAAGCTTTATAAGGTAAATGTATACCTTTAAATATATAGTTTTGAAATAATACAATAAAATAAGTACCTTTCAAATCTAATAATAAATAAACTTTTAAAATGAAAGACAATTTTGATATATTTTTCAGAAGAAAGCCAGCCCTAATGTTGGTTGCTTTGAAAAAAATGTCTAAGGCAAGATACGGGTCTGTACTAGCTAAAGAAGTTGATTGTACATATTCGCATGCTGTGAAGATTTTGCAAACACTTGAAGTCTTGGGTTTAGTTAGTTTTGAAAAAAAAGGAAGAATTAAGTTGATTCAACTAACAAAAAAAGGTCAAGAGATTGCAGAAAATATTGATTCTATAAGAAGACAATTAATGTAGATTGCCTTGGATTTTGTGGGGTGCGATGATTAGTTGTAAACTTATTTTTATTTTTTGTATAAGTTTAAATAATTTGAATTATTCTTTTAATTATATTAGTTGATTTAGTGAGCAATAGTTCCCAAATTTTAGAATATATTAGACAAAAGGAAGGTGGAATTCGATTGGGAAATAGTTTAGTCAATATCCCTATTGATTATTTAAGTTATTTTGCAAGAGATTTATGGAAGTATGTAAGTAAAAATAATATTGATCTTAGTGAAGAGGGTTATAGGATAATTGCTATAAACAGAAAAGAAATTATAAGAGGGAAATATAAATAATTTTTATCTTGATTTTTTTACATTAATTTTAAGGCAATACTTGTTTATTGGGCATTTTGAACAAAAAGGAGATATTGGGACACAAATATTTCTTCCAAATAATACAAAAATTCCATTAAATTCTTTCCAATATCTTGCTGGGAGAATTTTTTCTAATTCTAGTTCGGTTTTTTCAGGAGTTTTAGTTTTTATCCACCCTAATCTATTAGGAATTTTGTGGCAGTGAGTATCTACAGGAATTACAGGCTTATTAAAAGCAAAATTTAAGACAATATTCGCTGTTTTAGGGCCAATTCCCTTAATTGATAAGAGATCGGATTTATTTGACGGAACCTTGCCTCCAAATTTTGACAATAGCTCATTTGAGACATGTTTTAGTGATTGAGCTTTTTTATGATAATGTCCTGTTGAAAATATTATTTTTTCAAGTTTTTTTGTTGGAAGATTTGCTATTTGCTTTGGTGTTGAAGCTATTTTAAAAAGTTCTTTTGAAATTTTTTTAGTTGTTTCATCTTTTGCACGCAAAGAGAGCAAGCAAGCTATTAAGATTTTAAATGCATTTGGTTTTCCTTTTCCCTTTCCTTTTGGCTTTCTCATGCTGTTTAATGTAGTTTTATCTTTGTAATTAAAATGTTTTTCAAGAATTTTCATAATTTTAGAAATATTTTGTTTGTTTTGCACCATTTAAACAAATAAGAAATTTGCTGTATTAAAATCTTTTTAATAGGGTCTTGTTAATAAAAGGGACATTCCTTTTTTTCTATATGCCCTATGATTTGAACTGTTACTTCGCTTCCAACTTCTAGCTCTTGGTAAGTTTTGTGATTCCCTTTATCTTTCACAAAACCTGTTATCCTATTAAATAATTTAAAAGTAGGGTCATAACCTTTGGACCTTCTTGAGATTTTTACTTGTATGTCTTCTCCCATATAAAAGTCATGATATATTTGACTATCAAGGCTCCATTTTGTAGGTCCTCTTTGTTGTTTTGCTTTTTGTACTATTAAGTCATAATATTCTGCTGGCCGCAGAATTTCGTCCATTGGAAAGACCCGCCCTTTAATATTTAATTCAGGAATATCAAAAAAACCAATATCTACTTGGGCTTTCCCTTGTGGGAAATTATGATATTATTTTTCAATTCTTTTAACATAAATGTTTCTTATAACATCATGTTTTTCAATATGTATGTTTTTACCTTCTTTTAGTGCTGTTGTTATGTCACAAAAACCAAGTGAGGTTTGTGGCAGACTAATCTCTGTCATTGCAATTATTTAGAGGTTTTGGTAGTTATAAGTTTTATTTTACTAGAGAAAATACTTGTTAACATGGCCTCAGGGGGATTTGAACCCCCGACACCTGGATTAAGAGTCCAGTGCTCTAACCTGGCTGAGCTATGAAGCCTTTTTATTAATAATTAGATTATTAATTAGTTATTATGAGGAATTTGGATTTAAAAAGTATTTGATTTGGAATTTTTAATTATTTTTACACTTTACAATAAGATTAATTTACACAAACCGATCAAATGTCTCCCTCAATCGTGTGTAAGACCATGACATATGTCGATAGGGAAACCGAAAATTAGTTTTTATGAAAATTCAGGAAGACAAGTCTAACCTGAATATTTTTATCCTTAATATCTAATAATTTTTAATCTAATCTGCTCATCTTCATAACTAAAAATGTTTATGAGATAATAGTTAGTAAAATAATTTGGGTTAGTGAAACTTCCCAAATTTACGTGTAAAAAGGGTAGGACATATGTGTGTGGATGACACAATGTCACCATCAATCGGTAGGTTTAAATACCTTACTTTTGATGTATTTACACGCGAAACTAAGTAAATTTAGATAAATTAAGGTTTTTTTAGCGTCATTGGTGTGTTTAATTAAATAAATATAAATAAGGAGCAAAAATGCCAGTAAGAAAGACAAAATTAAGAAGAATGTGCAGAGGATGCGATGGAATGTTTCATCCTAATGGCAAATATTCAAGATATTGCGATGGTTGCTTATCTGAGAGAAAAAATAAGAAATGGGTAAGCAGCATGAAGCTGAGATATAATAATTAGATATTTGTTTTATAGTAATTTTATGGAGATTTTAACTAGATTTGTTAGATTTTTATATAAGGTTTTAGCGATGCTCTCTCCAAATGTGTTAAGAGTTAATAAATTTATAAAACTTTGTTTCTCCCTCATCACATGCTCTTGTTTGTGATGTCCAAAAATAAGCTTCTTTATTATTACACTTATTACAAATAGCACTTACTGTTGGAAAAACATTTGTTTCTTTATCATTGATAATCCCTATTTTAGGCTTTGTTTCAATTTTTTCAGAAGCTTCTATTTTTATTTTAGATTTTGCTTGGTAATTACACCGCGGACACCCGAACTTTTTCTTTTTTTCAACTAATACACAACCACACTTAGGACAAAATTCCATTAATCTTTTTATTTTATTATGTTTAAAAACCTTTCCCTTATTTTTCTTGATTTCATAGTTATTATCTTGAAAGGAAATTAGTGATTTTTTTAGGTAATTCTACAATTCCTATTTTAACCCATCCAAGATAAGGAACTCTAAAAATAGCTTTTCCTATAATTTGGTTTTGTGATATTTTAGTTTCATCTATAAGGTTTTCATTATTAAGTCTAGTTAGAGAGTCTTTATTATGGTCTCCTTTTGTTTGAATTATTCCATTTTCTATTTTAACTATCCTATGTATAATTGGTCTTTTTGCTTTTGAAAATGGTTCTGGAGTGAAAATTATTATGTCCCCTATCTTTGGTTCAAATCTCCCCCAAACAATCATAATATCTCCTTTACTAAATCCGTCTTTCATAGGGAAATTTGAAAAACCTTGTTTTGTAATATTTCTTTCTTCATACCATTGTCCGCAAATTGTCCAGTATTCATTAAAGTTAATGCTATCTTTTTCACTAAAACAATCCCCGCATAAGCCGTATTTTTTGCTTATGAAATCACCATTTAAATTTTCTTCTAAACATGTTTTTGTCATCCCGTGCTCCATGCTTGAAGATTCTACTCCTGCTAAAGGCAGAGAAGTTCCCATTATTAAGGATAATAATGGGAAAAATACAAACTTGACTATTATGAAAATTACTGCAAGAGCAACAATCCAACTTAATATAGAATCAGAATTCCATACCCATTTCCATAATTTTTTAATT
>CAZQKV010000057.1:0-5092 GCA_964593995.1 Candidatus Woesearchaeota archaeon | reverse complement strand
ATAAGCAGTTTTGTTAATTAAAATTTCTCTATTTGAAGCAGTTGCAAGTTTTTTAGCAATTGTTGTCAGATTCCCTAATGCAGTAAACTTAAGTATTTTATTCTCAACTTTATTTACTACTTCTCCAGATGCAATCCCAATACCAAATTCAATTTTATGTTCATCACTCTCTCGGTTGTTCTGGTGCTCTAAAAGCAACTTTATTTTTTCAGCTGTTTTTACTGCTATAATCTCATTTTTTAATGACCTAGTCATTATTGGGCTGAATATAATAAAAACATAATCCCCTTTATCATAAACAGCTGCTTTTTTTTCATAAACATGGTCTATTGATTTTTCTAAATTTGATTTTCCTTTTTTTGTTATTTTATTTTTAATTTTTAATGCAATCATTGCTACAAAGTTTTTCCTACCTCTTAAAACAAGAACAGGCTCTGCTTGATTAGGAACAATTAAATCAACAGAATCATTTTTTACCATGGCAGGTTCTTTTCTCTCTTCTTTGTCCTCACTAACTTTTACTCCATATTTTTTTTCAGTTTCTTGCTTTTTACCTAAATTTAAAATTTTTTCTTGCTTTCTTCTGTTCAATCTATTTTTTATTCTTTCTTTTAGACTTGGCTTTCCTATATCACTATGTGCAAATGATTTTTTCTTCCTCATGCTTCTAACTAAGAAAAATGCTCCACCACCAAGGATTATTATTAAAAAAATCCAAACCACAGGACGATTTAATGCAATATTGGCGCCTTCTTTGATTTCTTGAACCCCTATTGCCCTCCCAGTTAAAAGTATTCCTGAACGACTAATCTCAGATTCTCCATCACTAACTTTTACATCATATTCTCCTTCCGCACCTGTTAATTTAAATTCTGTACTTTCCCCCAAATTTAAATTAAGTTTTTTAACAAAGGGCTTGCCATTTAAATCTACTTGAATATCTTTTTTATAAGGAATGTTTCCAATGTTTGTAACAACTAATGTACTGTTTTGTAATTCAAAAGAAGCTATAGCCATTTCATTAACATAGAATTTTTTAATTATTGACTCTTCTTCACTTGAAACCTCAATTTCATAATAACCAGAAGTTAAATTAGTTGGAATTTCATATTCAATTGTCTCTCCAGATCTAACAATTTTTTCAAAAACCCGGTTTTGATTTTCATCTATTATAATTGCTGAAATTTCACTTTCAATACTAACTCCAGTCTGATCTAATGCCATGGGTTTAAAACTAAAAATTTCTCCAGGATTTAAATTTTGATTATTTAATGCAACATCAACCCCAGATAATATTTGCAAAACATGCAAATCAGATTTTCCAATTCCCTCGCTTGTTCTTTCTCCAGAATATTCTTCATATGCAAAAACTTTTATTAAATAAGTTCCTGCAGGAGTATTTTCCATTAAATCAAAAATTATTGAAAATCTTCCTTCAATAATATTTCCATAAAATATCCCATTATCTATCCCTTCTTCAATAATTTCTTCCTCAGCATCCTCATCACTTTCTTCCTTTTCTTCATCCACTTCATTACCTTCCTCTTCACTTGTATTTTCTTCACTCTGGTTTTCTTCTTCAATCTCCTCATCACCCCTTAAACTTAATAAAGGAACTGTAAGTTCTACTTTCCCATTTACTTTAGCACCATTTTGTCTAGTCACACTTCCAGTTATTGTTATATTCTCTCCAGGCTTTGCACTAAAAGAATCAATATCTAATACAACATCTAATTTTCTTGAAATTTCAAAACTTCTGCTTTCAGAAACTTCTCCATTATATTCTCCTAAAAAAGAGCAGCTTCCTGTAAGATCACCAATATACGTGTTTGTTAATGGAAGTTTTACATTTGCTTTCCCATTATCATTTGGTATTGTATTTAAAATATTTAGCTCTCCATTATCACAAACTAGATCAACATGTAAAAATCCTTTGCCAGGAGGAACAACACTAATCTCATTTTCAATTACATCTCCAAGATTGTAAATTCCTTCTGGTTTTGAAAAATGAATTTCAGCAGAAACCAGATTAACCACACTAAAAACAAAGACAAAAGTGGCAATTACAAATAAACTTAACACATATATTCCCTTTTTCATGATTTATTTAATAAAAATGTGTATTTAAATTTTGTTGATGTGAAAAAAGAGTCTTATTTATATTTAAACAGATAACTTTTTAAACACTTTAATTTAGGGTTTAATATGGAATTAAATACAAACAAAGATGATTTAGAAAAAGCACTTAGTAATTTAGCAGAAACCAAACCAGCAAAAAATAATCTTACAGAAAGCAAGGCTGCTGATTTGCCGCCAATTTCAAAACAAGAAGAAATTGGAATTCATAAAGGTTCTCTTAATACTCTTCTTGCTGAAAGAAACGAGCTTATTAAGATGATTGCAAATGTTGAAGCAATTATGCAAGCTCATCTTGCACGCCTTAAAGAGCTTGGGGTTGATATCCCTGTACAAGATGCAAGTGATAAAGCTAGAAAACAATAAATAGATTATTAAACTTTCTTTTTTTATTTTAACTATGGTTAAGCAAAAATGTAAAGATTGCAAAAAAGAATTTGAAGCAAATCTTAATGCAAGATATCCTAGAAAATATTGTGATAAGTGTTCTGCAGAAAGAAAAAAAGCTTATGAAAATATTCACTTAATTTCTGCAGAAGATTGTGAAGATTAATTTTTAATTAAAACTTATACTTAATCAAAACCTATAAAAACATCTCCTACTTCTTTTAAATAATAAAAATAGGTGATAAAATGAATCCGACACTTTTAGCAGGAATTTTAGGAGGGATAGGAGGATTAACAAGAGGGGTTGTTGGTTTATTAAAAGCTTTAAGCTTGAGAAGAAAAATAATCTGGTCATATTATGTTATTACTGTTATTATTGCTGTTATTATCGGAGTTTTTGTAGGAATAGTTTTTGATTTTGATGCTAGATTAAGCTTGCTTGCGGGTTATGCAGGAACAGACATATTAGAAGGAATTTACAAAAGTTTTAAAGTAAGTAAAACTTATGTTTTAAAGGAGTAAAGATAAAATGGCAAAAAAAAGAGGAGAAAAAAAAAGACAAAATACAAAACAAAATAAAACAAAAAACAAAAAAATTCAGAAAAGAATATTTCAAATAGCTGCTGTTGCAGCTATAATAAATGCAATAACCTTGTTTTTAATGTTTATAATAAATTTGCAGATATTTTATTCTTTAATAATCATAATAACTTCTATTTTAGTTTTTTTTGGATACTTAGCAATAGCAAAAATAAAAAAAATAAAATCATTTAAACTAGTTACTAAGTTGTTCTTAACAATAGTCATAGTAGTCTTTTTCCTGTCTATTGTAAATAACGTATTTAAGGGTAACAAGATAGTTTCATTTATTTATTTAATAGCCTGGATTTTATTAGGCGCAGGGCATCTTATTTTTGGTCTTGCCCTGCTTCAGTTAGCAAAAGAAAAAGACTTTAGAAAATTAATTTATATAATCTCCCCTATCTACATGCTAACTGGAATTTACTATTTTGGACTTTATTTAATTTCATCAGTTATTTTAATTTTCCAAATTATAGCAATTGCAGGGGGCCTTGTTGAAGCAATATTATTTTTCAAAGCAGTCAAAAAATATAGTAATCATTATTCCCAAAAGTTTATTAATTAATTTATATTTAATATTTTATGGAAAAAGTAGGTTTGGTTTTGGCTACTGGAATTATATTAATTTTCTTAATCCCAATTGTCTGTGCAGACACTTATTTTATAATAATTAATGAAACCTCTCCTTTATTATATGATTCTGGATCCTTTTCACTAGAAGATGTGGAAGTTGAAATTACATGCAACTTAACTGATCTCGGTTTTAGAGATGATAATTTAAAAGCAGTATTTACAATAAAAAATCTTGAAAATAAATCAGTTGAAACTATTTTGTATCTTAAGGCAAGAGGCTATAGGAGTGCATATGGTGGGTATGAAGAAGAAGGAGAAGGAATTTATTTTGAAGTTGAAGGGGACCAAGTTTATGGAGAACCTATTGAAATTAGTGGAGAGAAATTTGCTTCTATGGAATATACTTTCCAACCAAATCAAGAAGTGGATTTAGAAGTTTATGGGCCGGAGATTGGTTTGCCGCTTTATTATTATTTAGATGGTCTTGATTCTTATGAAACATTAAAACATGAAAAGATAACTGTTAGGGGATATTGTGATGCAGAATTTAATGACTACTATCCAATTGATTTAAAATCTGAAAATTCAGATGGTTATAAAGAATGGGAATGGGAATACTCAGACGTTGATACATCAGATCCCAACCTTAAAGATATATTAATTATCACAGAAGCAGATTTTGAGTGTACTCCAAATTGGGAATGCAGAGAGTGGTCTGATTGGACTTGTAATGAGTCTCTACCTTATTATATGCATAAAGGTGCAAGATTGGGTGTGGAAGCAAGAACTTGCTACGATGGGTGCGGCAATTCTAGAAAAGAGTATAGGGAATGCAAGGAAAGAGATAGTGAATGTTCTGTAAATGAAGATTGTTATCCTCAAGGATTTGAACCAAATGATTGTGGTGCTTTTCACTCATGTATAAATGGCAAATGCGTGGTTGGATCTGATAGTTGTGTAGATCCTGGAAACCAATCCCAAAATCAAACAAGGAACCAGTCTAGGACACAAAATAAAACAAAAATAATGCCTGAAGTTGCTTCAGAAAGGGCTATAGAAAGATTAGGTGAATTAAATTTTACAATTATATTAAAAGAAGTTCCTGTAAGAAACAGTAATCAAACAAGGTTACTTTACGAAGCAAAAGCAAAAAAACAAGGAAGATTTTTAGGATTGTTTAAGGTCAGAGGAGAAGTTAGTGCAGAAATTGATGCTGAAACAGGAGAGGTTGTTTCTATTAAAAAACCTTGGTGGGCTTTTTTAGCATCAGGGATATAAAAATAAAAAATGAAACTAACAATTTCTTTAGATGATGAGGAATTCAAGGTTCTTGAAAAAAGAGCAAAGAAAAACATTCTTACATTAAAAGAGCAGGTTGAAGATATTATAAGAAGAAGCTGCGTGAGCAGCATAA
>CAZQKV010000056.1:2550-5156 GCA_964593995.1 Candidatus Woesearchaeota archaeon | reverse complement strand
TTTAATTCTCAGGCCTTAAAAAAAATAATTAATCAGAATTTGTTGGATTATATTCTGATTGTTCAATCATTAATTTAGTTAACTAACCCAATTCCTTTAACACCCATTTCTTTAATAATTGTTTTTTCTTTTTTTACAAATTGTTTTAAAAAGGTTTCAAAACTTAAATTATGAATTAATTTTGTGCAAACTCTTTTGTTTTTTACAAAAGTTTTTTTATGTACTTTTTTAAATCTTTTTAGATTTTTCTTATCTTCAGTTAAAGGGCCTTTAATTATTTCATCTTTCTTTTTATTAACAGCAAAATAAAAATATGCAAGATTTTTATTTTCAAAATACTCAAATTCAGCTTTTTTAATTTCAAATTGTCTTTTTAATTTATAAATAAAAAATTCAAAAAATTTCTTGCTCTTTGTTCCAGCAATATCTCCTGCCTGCTTATTTGTTTTTACAGAAATTATTTTTAAATTTTTATATTTCTTTTTTAATTTTTCAAATAAGTTTTGTTTTTCAAAAAACTTATTACTAGGACTTTTTAAAAAATCCTTGCAAGCTTTTTTAAATTTATCAAAAGTTTCCTTATTTAATCCAGCAAGTGCATTTCTTTGTTTAAATGTTGGGTCAATCAAGATTATTGGAGACTGCAGTTTAGATTCATTTAATTGTTTTAAAATAAGGTTTTTCTTGTAAAACTTAGAATCATCAATTATAATTTTTTCATTTTCTTCGCTTTTTGCAATTGCTTTTATAAATTTTTCAAAACTTCTATAATAACAGACTAATAATTCAAGAGCATATCCTGAAAAACCTTTTATATAAGACTCTGCACCATAAACTCCTTGAGCATGTGCAAATGATTTTGCTAAAATTATCTCATCCCCAAGTTTTTTCTTTTTTACTTTATTTAAAACATAATTAACATGAAAATAACTTAAGTCAGTAACATTTTTTGCATCTTGAGGTTTTTCAATTTTGATAACAGGAACAATCTCTATTGTTATCCCATCTACAATTAATTGATAATAATCTCTAGAACCATGAAGTTTTTTTGCTTTTTTAGATTTCAAAATCTTTTCTAATAGACTTGATATCTTATTATCATATTTTTCATTAAATCTAACAAAAACATCAATATCATATTTGTCTTTTTTAACAAGAGTGTTTTTAGCTAAACTTCCTCCAATAAAGACCTTGGCATCTATTTTCTTTTTTCTAAGTTCAACAGCTAGTTGTTTGCAAAAATTATTAGCAGTTTGACTAATTTTATTTAGTAATTCTTTGTCAGGTTTGATTAATTTAATTTGCTTTTTTAAAACTTGTTTAATTTCCATTTTAATTCTTAAGATAAATAAAGAAATCTGTTATTTAAACTTTATTTAAGCAACATATTTAACATCTGATTTTTTTAACAGCAATATACCCCTCTCCAAGGATTCCAACATTCTTCCAGGAAGCTTTATTAATGCTAAGTCTCACTGTTCTTTAATAACTTTTATTTCCAATTGCTTATTTTTAATATATTTATTATCAATAAATCCAGAAGTTTCGGTTCCATCATAACATAAAAAGCGAACAGATCTTTCATTAGAAAACTGGCCTGCCCTTATTTTTATAGGTTTTAAATATGCTTTTTTTGGTTTCATTTTAAGCATTAGGGTCTCTTATTTTTTTATTAACCTCGTCAGTATCTGCTTTAAATGAGCTTGCTAAATCTATAATATATTTACCTTCTTCTAGCTTATAAATCAAAGGCCTTCTTTTATTAAAAAGATTAACAATATCAAGTTCAAATTTTCCTGGAGAAATAACTTTTACTGATTCTAAGTCAAGAATTACTGGTTTTTCAGGTTCATCATTTAATCCGCTTATATCCCTGATATCTTTCTCAATTTGATTTTTATCTGCCCTATCTAATTGGGTAATTTTTTCCTGAATATTTTCAGGAAGAGAATCAAACATTTTTTCATCATAAGTTTTTTCAGGTTCTTCAAAAAAACTCTCCCTTATATAATAAAAAAATTTACTCCCACAATTACATCCTTTTAATATTTCTTCTGAAGCATCTGCGTAAATTTGTCCGCATTTAGTACATTGGTGTGGCATGAACTTTGAAAAGAAGACAAGTTAATAAAGTTTAGTGTTCTATTTTTTCTTTCTAATTTTCTTAGGCTTTTTCCTTTTATTAGATTCTTGCTTTTTTCCTAACCCTTCTTTTTTTTCAGCTCTTCTTTTTTTGATTTTCTTATTAAAGTAAAAAGCCACTGCCAAAAACAAGATAACTAAAACTGCAATCACAGTTCTTGTAACCCAATTATTTTCAGGATTTGGAACTTTATCAGAATCTTCCCCATTAATATTCACTTCAACTCTTGCATCATCGCAAACAAATCCCGCAGGGCATTCTGCTGCAATAACTAAAGGAGTAAATAATAAGAAGATTGCGAATAAAATAAAAAAATTTGGTTTCATTTTATCTCATCATCACCTCCAGTTTTTTAGGATCTTTTTTCATCTCCTTAACAATAGTTGCCGGACCAATTATAGTAAGTGCATCTTGCTGCCCAACCAAGGCTCTTGCAACACCAAATTTCATTTTTTGAAAAAAA
>CAZQKV010000056.1:0-2540 GCA_964593995.1 Candidatus Woesearchaeota archaeon | reverse complement strand
AACTTCCTACATCTTTATTTTGAGAGATTACAGCAAGTTCCACCCCCTTAAATCCTTTGATATTTCCAATCATAATCATAGTATCTTCTATTAATCTTGTTTCTTCTTCTGGTCTTAATCTGCCTTGCAAAATCACAACTTTATTATCAAGAACTATTTTTAATAACTTTTTAATTCTCTCAACACTGTCTAATCCAGCAATTTCACTATAAGGCATAAATTGTAATGTCAATCCTTTTACTTTTTTACTTCTTTTTCCCATTATAACCTCTTTTGTATTATATATTTTATAATAGTATATTTTATTTTTAAACTTATCCTAAGTATATTTAGTTAATTTAAATACAGATTCATAAAATTCATCCATATTTTTCCCGGTTTTAGCAGAAATTCCTACAACTTCATATTCTGGAAATGCAGCAGAAACTTTTTTAATATCTGATTTTTTTAGGTCAATTTTATTAGCAACAACTAAAACCGGGATTTTTCTTGCCACCAAATTGCCGACAATAGTTATATTTACTTGTGAATAAGGATTGATAGTAGAATCTATAACCACAACAACAGCATCCATATCATCTAACCACTGAATAGCTTCAATAACTCCTTGAGTAGCTTCTTTAGCCCTTTTTTGAGCATCTTTTTTATTCATCTTAGATTTCATAAAATCCTCATAATCAATTTTAGTAGCTATTCCAGGAGTATCTACTAATTTGAATTTTAAACTTTTTTCCTTGTATTTAATTTCAACTTCTTCTTTGAATTGAACTTCTCTTGTTTCATGAGGGATTTTACTGACTTTTCCTAACTCTTCCCCTGTCCAATCCTTACAAATCCTGTTTGATAAGCTTGTTTTCCCTGAATTTGGAGGACCATAAAATCCTAAACTAATTTGTTTTCTTTTTTTAAAGAAAATAGAAAACATTCTCTTTGCAAAATTTCTAAATATCTTCATCTTCATCTGTGTCTTTTTTCCTCCATCTTTGTTAAATTTACTTTTATAAAAAAAAGTGTTTTTATTAAGGTTTCTATACTCAAATAACTAATTTACTAGAACCTATGTTTA
Source organism: Candidatus Woesearchaeota archaeon (assembly GCA_964593995.1). Classification (GTDB taxonomy): domain Archaea; phylum Nanobdellota; class Nanobdellia; order Pacearchaeales; family GW2011-AR1; genus ARS1285. The sequence goes on along the minus strand of CAZQKV010000056.1, from coordinate 1,474 downwards.
TTGTAAGAATTAGGTTTAAGTATTAAAATTTATATCTTCCTCTCGGATTTTGTTTAATATTGCTTTTGACTTTCTGAACAATCTGTCTTTTTTGTATCTCTTTTTTAACTTTTCTCTTTTCAACCCATTTGAAAATTGGTATTTCCCACATGCCAGTTCTTTTGCCTTTGAATTTATTCCAAGCATAATTTAATTGTTCATTACTCCAATCCATATCAGATAATTTACTAAAAATCTCAGATCTTCTAAGGCCCTGGTTTTGTGAATTATTCATAAAATTAATAAGATTAAATAATTGATTTCTATCTGGAAACAAGTGTTTTTCATAATGTCTCTTATACCACTCCTGTAAGGTTATATACACAACAAATGCGCCAAACAAAACAATTAGTATCATTAATACAGTCCATCCAATAGGCTTGCAATCTACCCTGCAATTTTTCCAATCTTCTCCTCTTGATTTTTCACATTTTTTATTTGCATTGCAAGTAATATTTTCGTCAACTTGAATATCAGAAAATCTTGGGGTTATAAAAACCGGAGCATCTGCCATTTCAATAGAACTTGGATATAAAAATTCAATTGTTTTTTGCTGATTAAATGAATCAAGCACAAACCCAGTGCTTGAACTAACTGATTTTGCACCAAGATCTCCTTTAAATACAAGATTATTTATATCATCGTTTATAACTACATATAGATTTCCTATTCCAGTATCTTTTTTAGGAGTAAAATCTAGTTTAATATGATTGTATAATAATTCCTTTTCTTCTCCAGTTCTAAAATCAGAAGAATAAGTTTCTATTTTTAATTTAGTATCTAATTCTTCATTTATCCAGCTATTAACCCCACCAGTATATTCTTCTCTTGGTCTTTCTTCATTGCCTGCGCCAAGAATTTCAAATGCTCCAAAATCTAGTTGATTTTCTCTAACATAAAAATCAAGAGGCCCAACCGCGTTTTTATGGATATTATAAGGGATTTTTAAGCTAAGAAGTTTTTGCATAATATTAAAAAAACCTGTAGAATCATCTGAAAAAGTTGATTTAAACTTATCTTCTTGTGAATCTATTTCAGATTCTAGATTATCTAAATCTAATTTTGCCTCAATTTTAGTTTTAATCCATGAGGGGATATCATTAATCTGCATTTTAATTGAGCTTAAATCTGCTCTATGATTTGCAATAGTTTCATTAATAAAATCCTGAGGAGATTTTACATTAACTGAAATTGTTTTTGTTGATTCTCCAAATTCATTTTCTATTTTAACTGTAAGTTGATAATCTCCCATTTCTGCATAAATATGCTCCATATTATTTTCATTATTTGTTTCACTTGTTCCATCCCCAAAATCCCAAGTATAAGTTAAATTATTAGAATCTCCTTCTAAAAGAACTATAAAAAGAGAAGGCACTAATGCTGGGGCATTATCTGGAAAAAGACTTTTTATAACAGGAAGTGCACTTACTTGAAC
>CAZQKV010000055.1:0-5281 GCA_964593995.1 Candidatus Woesearchaeota archaeon | reverse complement strand
ATTTCAAAAACAAAAAGAACAAAACTTCTTCTTTATTCTAAAAAAAGAGTTTAAAAAACAATTTGCAAAATTAATTGTTTGGATAATTATGAGCTTGATTGGATTTGTTATCGGATTATTCTTTGGTAATTTAATGAAATAACGGAACTCCCCTCTTCTTTTTTCTCCAACCCTAATTCAAAACCCACTCACCTTCAAATCTAAAACATAATGGTCAACTCTTGGTTTATAGCTTTTAACTTTTTGAGCATGAACAATCTCTACTCTTAATTTAAATTTTTTAGCATGTTTATTAAACAGCTTGACTGTTTCTGCTACTGATTCATATTCTTTATCAACTAAAATTAAATCATCATAATGAATCATCCCTCCTTTTTTTACAATACTTAATGCAGCATCAATAAATTCTTTAGGAGGAGGCAAATAACCCATTAAAACCCTGTCAGCCCTGATTCCTCTCCTCATTAAATCAACAACTACTTCATTGCTGTTTCCTTGAATAACTTCAACAGCATCTGATTTTATTTTGTTTTTAACTAAGCTTTGTTTTAAAAATCCAACAGAATCTGGATTTAACTCGATTGCATAAATTTTTTTAGGTTTAGCAAGTTTTGCAATTGGGATTGTAAAATAACCAATTCCAGCAAACATATCAACAACCATTTCCTCGCTTCCAACTTGCTGAGGAAGCCTGCCTCTTTCAGCAACATTTCCTTTAGCAAACATTGCTTTTTTAATATCAAAACAAAAATAACAATTATTTTCAAAATGACAAACACTTGTGTTTTCATCACCTGCAATAACTTTAAGATTTGGAAGCCTTAATTGTCCTGAAATCTCCCCTTCTTTATTGCAAACACTGCGAACCCTAAACAAATCAAGAACAGCTTGTGCAATAATTTTCTTTTCTGGTTCTGTTAATTCAGGATTTAAATTCAATATTATAATATCCCCAATTTTCTGATATCCATTAGGCAAGAACTCTTCACTAAATTCATAATTATCTTTCTTTAATTTTTTTATTAATAATTCTTTAAATGACATAAAAAAACAAGAAATCTTGTAATTAAAAAATTATGTGTTATTTAACCTAATTATCTTGCATTGACTTAGATTATCTTGGATTTTTTTCCTTAAGTTATCAAATTTATTTTTCAAATTCTTTAGCAATTTTCAAAAGAAACTCGTCATTTCCTTTTGCAGCCATTATTTGCAATCCCACAGGAATATTGCCTATTTTTCCACAAGGAATTGATATTGCAGGAATTTCAGCAAGATTAGCAAGAACAGTTAAGGTATCATAATTATAATAATCTTCTAAACTTAACCTCTCCCCTATTTTGTGGGGCAGTTTAGGAACAGTTGGCATGACAATCACATCAAATTTTTTAAAAGCATTTTCAAATTCTTTTTGAATTATTTTTTTAGCTTTTAATGCTCTTCTATAATATTTTCCTGCAAATTCTGCTTTACTAATCTCCTTTCCTCCAAGAATTCTTCTTAAAACCTCACTCCCACAAACCTCCTCAATCTTATAACCATATTTTCTTCCATCAAATCTTCTTGTTCCTGAAAAAAACTCAACATAATTAATTGGATAATATGTTTGAACTCCTAAATCAATATGTTTTAGTTTTGTTCCTAATTCATAATCCCATCTGTTTTTCCCGCAAACCTGCATTGTCTTATTATAAACAAGCCCCCAAATTTTATCACTTGCACTTATTTTTGGCATTGCAACCTCAATTTTATCAATCTTCTTTGAACCTTCACCTTTCATATCTCTCGAACTAGAATCATTTTCATCTCTGCCTTTTATAATATTATAAATCATTTCAATATCTTCAACACAATTTCCAATTGGACCTATTTGATCAAAACTCATTGATAAGTCAATTAACCCGTATCTGCTTACTGTTCCATAAGTAGGTTTAAATCCAACAACACCACAATGACTTGAAGGATTCCTTATACTTCCTCCTGTATCACTTCCTAATGCAAAATCACAAAAACCAGCAGCCATACTTGCAGCACTTCCTGAACTACTTCCCCCAGGAATTCTATTAAGAGCAACCGGATTTTTAGTTGCACCAAAAGCAGATAATTCTCCACTTGCCCCGCAAGCAAATTCATCCATATTTGCCATTCCCAAAACAATAGCATCTTCAGCAAGCAGTTTTTCAATTACAGTAGCATTGAAAGTTGCTTTATAATTTTCAAGTGTCCGAGAAGCACAATTTGTAATCAACCCCTTAACATTAATATTACTTTTAATAATCACACCTAAACCAGCTAACTTCCCTGCATTACCATTTTTAATTTTTTCATCAATATTTTTAGCTTCATGAATAGCATTATCATTTATATGCAAAACAGCATTAAGTTTTTTATTTTTCTGACTAATTATTCTTAAAAACTCTTTAATATTTTGCTCTGCACTTAAATTCCCTTTTTTAATTAAATTAAGTTTTTGTTTTATCATTTTCTCCCTCTTTATTTTCTAATTCACCATTTCCATACCAGATCTCATCTAAACAAGCAAGTGCCCTTTCTTCTAGCCATGAGACTCTTTCATTGTACATCTTGCAAGATTTTCTTACAATAAGTTCCTTAATAGCATATTCTGCATCATCACCAGTGCTAGCTACTTTACTAAGATAATCAGCTATTCCATCTGGCAAACCGTACTTATTCATTATTTCTTGTTTTTCCATTTTATTATTTGTCTTATTAATCTTATCTACTTCCACTTCCCTTTTTCAACAATTACAAAATCTTCATCATGTTCAGGCGCGTTTTTAAGAAAATTTTTTTTAAAATCTGCATTTTTTAATGCTTCAGAATCTTCAGATTCTGAACCTGCTTTCCTTCCTTCTAATCTTTCAAACTCTTCTCTATCAACATAACTTTCTCCAGCATCTTCTTTTTCAACTTTTTCCAAAGCTTTAGCAAATTTATCTAAAATTTGCTTTGCTTGTTTTTCAATTTGTTCTTTGTCCATGGTCACAATTAAAAGAAATATACCAAATTTATAAAACTATCTTGTAGCTAAATATGCCCCAAGAACTATCAAAAGCCCCCCAAGATAAGTAGTGATGGGAGGGGTTTCTTCAAAGATTATAAAAGCCAAAATTATAGGATATAAAATTTCTAACAGCATAATAATTGTGCTTTTATGGGCTCCAACTTTTGATATTCCTTTATAAACTAAAATAAAAGGGATTATAGAATTTATTCCAATTATAAAAATAAAAATAACTTCCCTTAAAGTAACTAAATTAAAATTTGGAAAATCTATAAATAACAAAGGTAAAATAAATGGTAAAGCTATAACATTTTGCCAATAAGTTAAAGAAATCTTATCATATTTTTTGAATGTTTTTGATAATGTATAAACCAACCCCGCACCAACTCCTGCAAATAATCCAACAATAGAACCAATTAAATTTTTCTTAATAAAAAAGTTCTCAGGGGATAATAATATAATAATCCCAATAAATGCACTCATCAATGCAAAAAAACTTTTTCTGGTTATTTTTTCTTTTAAAAGAAAATAAGAAAAAATCATTGTCCAAATAGGAAAAGTATACATAAGCAAAACTGCAGAAGCAATTGTTAGATATTTAATGGCTATAAAATATCCTAAAATAATAAATCCATGTAATCCTCCAAAAAGTAGCATTTTCTTTTTCTCATATTTCAATGGAGAAAGTTTATTTTTAAAAAATACAAAGAATAAACTCAATAAGATAACAGGGATTAAAATTCTAAAAAAAGTAACACTATAAGCATCCAAATGAGTTATAAGTCTAACAAAAATAGGAAAAAAGCTCAATAATATGCCTGCAAAAATTATTTGAATAATTCCTTTTGTTTCTTTTTTCATTTTAATCATTTTATTTCCTCTGCATTTTTATAAGTTTCTAAAAACATTTTCTTCATTATTTTAGCAAAAGGTTTATCTTTAATTAATAAAGTTACATTTGATTTTATTAAAGCAATCATAACTTCTTCGTCATCTGTAACAGACATTGCAACGCCTTCATTTGAAAATTTACGAATATTCTTTTTTATTTTTAACCATTTTTTAACATCTTTTTCTGTTTCTTTATCATATCTTGTTAAAGTTCTTAAATCCACTCCTTTTTTTGATAATCTTTTACTGCTACCTGCCCAATCAGGCCTATATTCTGAACTCCATTTAATAGTATAATTAAATTCCTTAGGATTTTTCGATTCCTTAACAATTTTATAAAAGCTTTTTTTACCTAATCTCATCTGAACAGGATTTTTTTCCTTAACATCATAAAATTGCTTCATTTCCTTAGCTTTTTGCTTAGCTTTTTCAAGTCTTTTCTGCTTTTTTTCAATTAATTTAACCAAAGCTTCAGGATCTGTAGGAATAAATTTTTTTGTTTTCTCAGGAACAACACTAACAAGCCCTTTATTAACTAAAGAATCAAGAATATTGTATATTTTACTATAAGAAACCCCGCTTTCCCTGCTTAAATCTCCTGAACCAACCTTTCCAAGCTTAACCAATTTCTCATAAATTTTAGATTCATTTTTAGTAAGACCAAATTCCTCATAATCTTCAAATTCTTCCATATAAATTTCCCCTAATATTTACATAAATATATTAATAACCATGCTTCTTAAACATATCTATTCCCACCCCCAAGGGGGTGTCATATGCTTAAATACTATTAATTGTTGTAACTACTATAAAGTAAGTAAATATAAAACAAACAAAAAAATAAAATGAAAACACAAATAATTTCACAAAAAGAATATACAAATCAAAACATAGATGGAACACTTGTTTTTGATGGAGATGGAGATGGAGCAGGAGCTGCAGCAATTTGGTTAATGCAAAATCCTGGAAAATATGTATCATTTACTAATCAGCAAAAATCACAAAGAGATTTAGTAAAAAATGTTTTTGAAACAATTCCTGAAGAATATATTCAAAATAAAAGAGCAGGAGTTTTTGACATTGCTGCACAGCAAAACAGAGAAGCTTTAGAACAATTAGTTAATTTAGGAGTAAATATTGATTTTATAGATCATCACTCAAACATATCTATTAATGGGATTAGTGATTTTTCTCAACCAGATTCAAGACAAATTTCAACAGCTATTTTAGCATATGAACATTATAAAAAGAAATTAACAGATGAAGAAAATGAAAAAGCAAAAGATTTAGCAATATTAGGTTTAGCAAATGATGGAAAATCAAGAGCAGCTAAAAAAATATTTGAAAATGTTAATCAAGAAAAAA
>CAZQKV010000054.1:0-5318 GCA_964593995.1 Candidatus Woesearchaeota archaeon | reverse complement strand
AAGTTATTGATAAGGATTAATAATAAAGAAATAGTGCTAATTGTTAGACACGCTCGCTTAACCATAAACTTTAAAAACAGGCTATTCTTAAGATTTTTGAAGGAAAATAAATAGTGGTCTTAGTCCAAAGAGAAATTCTTCGATTATTTTCTTTGGCAGAAGACAACCTTTATTAAAAAATGGAAATACCAGATATGCAACATCAAGTAATGGGATATGATAGAAGCGCAACTATGTTTTCTCCAGATGGTCATGTTCTTCAAGTAGAATATGCTGGGAAAGCAGTTAAGTTAGGGAGCGCAAGTATAGGAATTAAATGTTCTAATGGAGTGATTATTGTAGCAGATAAAGGGAATAAAGATAACTTAATTGTTTCAGAATCTGCAGATAAAATTTATGAAATTGATGAGCACATAATCGCAAGTGCTGCAGGAATTTTATCAGATGCTAGAATCTTAATTAATCAAGCAAGAGTTATTGCACAGCAACATAAAATAACTTACGACACTCCTATTGATACTGAATCGATTATAAGAGAGATTTCAGACATACAACAGCAATATACTCAGCATCCTGGTGTAAGACCTTTTGGAGTTGCTTTAATGATTGCTGGTAAAAATGGTGATGAAACAAAATTATACACAAGTGAGATTACTGGAAATTATCTTGAATATAATGCAGTTGCAATTGGAAAGGATGATGAAAAAATAAAAGAAATTTTAAGAAAAAAATATAAAAAAGAAATGAAAACTGATGAAGCAATAAAATTTGCTTTAGATATTTTCAAAGAAATGCTTGCAGAAAAATTTGATATTGAAAGATTTAGTATAAGTTACATTAAAAATAACGAAGAAAAATTAAAGAGATTAAGTAGGGAAGAAATTGAGAAGTTTAACTAATATGACAAATATAACAGCGAGACTTAGAAGCGGAAAAATGATTTTTGAAACAATGGTTGATTTAGACAATGCCATTAAATTAAAAAAAGGACAGAAAGTTGATATTAATGAAGTTATTAAGGATAGCACAATCTGGACTGATTTAAAAAAGGGTTTAAGGCCTTCACAAAATGAATTAATGAATGTTTTTGGAACTACTGAATTTTTAAAAATTGCTGAAAAAATAGTTAGAAAAGGAGAAATTGAAGTCACACAAGAATATAGGGATAATGTTTTAGAAGGAAAGAGGAAAAAAATTATTGATTTTTTAGTAAGAAATGCTATTGATGCAAGAACTAATAGGCCATTTACCCCTGATATTTTAGAATCTGCTATTAAAGAATCTGGAGTAAGAATTGATAATCAAGCTATTGAAAAACAAATTAAAAATATAATCGAAACATTAAAAAAGTTAATCCCAATTAAAATAGAGACAAAGAAAGTAAAAATCATTATTCCTGCACAACATACTGGCAGAGTGTATGGATTGATTCAAGATTATAAAGAAAAAGAAAATTGGCTTTCAAATGGAGATCTTGAAGCTTTTTTGAATATCCCTATTGGAATTCAAACTGATTTTTATGATAAATTAAATAATGTAACACATGGTTCAGCAATAACCAGTGAAATAAGAGAAGAAACAGAATAAATGGCAGAAGCAAGTAAAGAAACAAAAAAAACAAGAAGAATCGTCGTACCAGGAGAAATCATTATTTCTGGAGAAGATCACCTTCCAGGAGATTTTACAAGAAAAGAGGATGGAAACATTGTTGCAAATAGGTATGGACTAGCTGATGATACTGGAAGAGTTGTTAGAATAATCCCTATATCAGGAACTTTTGAACCAAGAAGAGGGAATACAGTTATTGGAAGAATTGAAGATATAAATTTTAATGGCTGGTCTATTGACATTGGAGGCCCTTATTCATCATTTTTACCTTTATCTGAATGCCCTAGATTTATTGATAGAAATTCTCTCCCTGATTTTGCTAAAGTAGGAGATGTAATGAATCTTAAAGTTTGGAGCATTAAAAAAGGAGGAGTAGATTTAAGTTTAAAATCAAGAGGATTAGGAAAATTAGAAGGCGGAAGATTAATTAAAATAAATCCTCATAAGGTTCCGAGGGTTATTGGAAAAGAAGGAAGTATGATTAATTTAATTAAAAATTCAACAAAAACTGAAATAACTGTCGGGCAAAATGGTTATATTTGGATAAAAGGAGATGTATCTGGGGAAAAAAAAGCAGAAGATGCAATAAATTTTGTTGTAGAAGAAGCTATTTCACAAGGATTAACTGAAAAAATCGAGAAATTTTTAAAAGGATAAAACAATGGCATACACAAAAAGATCAGATGGAAGAAAAATGGATGAGATTCGTCCAATTAAAGCAGAAATAGGAGTAATTCCAAATGCAGATGGAAGTGCATTGTTTGCATTTGGTGGAGAAGAAGATGGGACAGTTGCTATTGCTGCTGTTTATGGTCCAAAACCATTACATCCTGCCCATATGCAAGAGCCAGACAGGGGGATAATAAGAGCAAATTACAATATGCTACCTTTTTCAGTTACTGAAAGAACAAGGCCTGGTCCGTCAAGAAGAAGCAAAGAGATAAGCATGATTACTGAAAACGCATTATCAAGCATAGTTGATTTAGAAAGATTCCCTGGAACTGTTATTGATGTAGAAATTTTAATTTTACAAGCAAATGCTTCAACAAGATGCGCAGGAATTAATGCTGCTGCAATGGCATTAGCTCATGCAGGAGTTGTTATGAAAGAATTGGTTTCAAGTGTTTCTATTGGAAAAATAGATGATAAAATTGTTACAGACATTACAAAAGAAGAAGAAGATTGGGAAGAAGGGGAAGGATCTACAGATATTCCTTTTACACTAACTTCAAGAACAAAACAAATTACACATTTACAACTAGATGGGGGAATTCAAACAAGCAGGTTAAAAGAAGCTTATGGGGCCGCTGTCAAAGCTTGTGAAAAAGTTTATGAATACCAAGTAAGAGCACTAAAAGGAGAAAAAAACAAACGAGAATAAATAAAATGAAACTATCAAACATAAACAAGAAAAAAATTGAAAGTTTATTAACTGATGGAAAAAGATTAGATGAAAGAAATCCTTTTGATTATAGAAAAGTAAAAATTGAAACAGGAATTTCAAATAATGCAGAAGGAAGTTCTAGAGTTAGGATTGGAAAAACAGAGATTATTGTTGGAGTTAAATTAGGTGTTCAAGAGCCCTATCCAGATCATGAAGATGAAGGAACTATGATGGTAAGTATGGAATTTGGCCAAATTTGCGGTGAAAGATATGAATCAGGGCCTCCAAGAATAAATGCTATTGAAGTAGCAAGAGTTGTTGATAGAGGAGTAAGAGAATCTGGGCTTATTGACTGGAAAAAACTATGTATTAAAGAAGGAGAAAAAGTTTGGTGTATTTTTATTGATATTTACTGTATAAATGATGCTGGCAATGTTTTAGATGCATCTTCTATGGGGGCTGCTGCAGCATTACAAATTGCAAGATTTCCAGTTTATGATAAAAAAGAAGAAAAAATAAAATTTGGAGAATTTACAGATGACCCTCTTCCATTAACAGAAAATATCCCTTTTGCAATGACATTTCATAAAGTTGGGGATAATATCTTAGTTGATCCAAATAGGGAGGAAGAAGATGCTGCTGAAGCAAGATTAACTTTAGCTATTTCAAAACCAAAAAAAGAATATATTATAAATTCTATACAAAAAGGTGGAAGAGCTCCTTTAACAGGAGAGGAACTAGAAAGAATAGTTAAAGAAGCTGAAAAAATTTATGATAAAATCTTTCCTGAAATAAATAAACAAACTGAATCTTTAAAAAAGTAAGTTTTTTATATATTTGAAGTTAGTTATAATAAAATGCTAGAAAAATTAGAAGGAAAATTCACAAGGTACGAAATAGCAAGGATTCTTGGGGCAAGAAGCCTGCAATTAGCAATGGATGCACCTGTTTTGCTTAAATTAACAAAAGAGATGGAAGAAGATCTTAATTTTGATACATTAAAAATAGCTGAAAAAGAATTAGAATTAGAAGTTCTCCCTATAACTGTAAGAAGGCCTTTGCCGAAAAAATCAGAAAAAACAATTAAAAAACTTTCTTATGAGGAAATTAAAGAAAAATTAGAAAAACAAGCAGAAAAAACTGAAAAAGAAATTGAGGAAGAAAAGGTAACTGAAGAAGAAAAAGAAGAAAAAGAAATCCAGGAGCAAGGAGAAATAATGGAAATGGCTACTCCTGAGGATGAAATTGATGAAGAAGAAGGTGGGGATATTGATGAGCTTCAGTGATTTTTAATTTATTCTATATGATTAATATTTGTAATTTAACATCGCAATTTCACGAAGTTCTACAAGGGTGCGCTTCGAGAAGAGGCACCCCACTCTCGAAACAGGCTTGGAGTGTTGAAGCAGGTGTAGAATTTGGGAGAGTGGGGGCTGGGGCCCCACGAACCGTGAAATTGCTGTTACCCGAATTTTTGTGAACAAGGAGCTTGCGACATTGTGAGCAAAAACTCGAAGGTGCCCGAGGCGAGGCGAACAGCTGTGAGCCGAGCACTCCTGGGCACCATCGAGGTGTATCGCAGGTGGGCGAGCGAAAATTATTTATAGAAGAGAAGATTACATAATAGCATGCATATGTATGTTAATGAGTCTAATTTTGAAACTCAATATCCAGAAGAGCAAAGAAAGCTGGCATGTACAAATATGCTTAAAGACTTTCAAAAACATGGTATAGGGCACATTCTCGACCCAGATCTAGAAAAGCGTACATTAGACATCCTTTACCTAGCGACGTATGGAGGAGAGATTGATGTTACTAATAAAACTATAGGGAGAGAAGTATGGCGACAAGCCATAGAATATTATCAAATAAATGGAGAAAAACTCAAACTTGTGCAGTTGGAAGCACGATTATACGATCTTACTAAATCAACATTTAGAAAGGAGTTTTTAGAATTTTCTGCAGCTTTTTTAGGAGTATCACATAAATGGATAGCTGGAATGGCTTTATTTATTGGTGGAGATGTGTATGCTTGTGAGATATGTGCAGATATTCAAAAGTGGGCGTATCACAAGAATGCTAAGAAGCTATTTCCAAATGAGTATCGGGATAGGACCCTATAGTTTGAAAGGACTTTACAAACTTTTTAAAAGCGAGCCCACCGAGAAATATTTTGGGTAACATCGCGATTAAGAGAAGTGTTAATCCCTCCAAAAATTTATCCTCTGGAGCAAAGCGACGAGCTGAGAAATTTTTGAGAGCTGGATTGACATTTGGGCTAATTTCTGGTCGGCACGAAGCCGATTTGCGAAGCAAAAAGAAATTA
>CAZQKV010000053.1:0-5495 GCA_964593995.1 Candidatus Woesearchaeota archaeon | reverse complement strand
GAAATTATATAAAGAAGGAAATGTCTAACTTATAAAATGAAACATATAATACTAATTACAGATTGCATAGGTATTTCTTCAGAACAAATAAAAGCAAGACTATCTCGGCTACTAGGGAGAAAAAATATAGATTATAAGCTATACTATGCCTTTACTCCCTCTTTTCAGATAACAAATGGTATGTTTTTATGTAAATTATTATTTGATGAGGTTCAAAATGGTGAAGATACACTATATTTTTCAATAATAAACCCTCTAAAAGAAAAACCCAGGAGAATTTTTGGAAAATTAAAAAATGGGTCTTATTTTGTTGGTGCAGATACTGGTGTTTTCTCGCTAATTTTTAAAAGTAGCGGAATTTCAGAAGTATGGGAAACAAAAAATCCTGGACACTATCCCTTTGGAGGTTTGCATGTTCATTGCCTTGTAGCAACCAAATTATTATCTGGAGAAAGACCAGAAGATATTGGTGAAAGGATTAATCCTAAGAACTTAAAAACTTATGAGCCTAAAAAAGGGGAAGTAGTACATATAGATAATTTTGGCATATCTAAAATTTGGATGAGAGAATCTGATTTAGGACTAAAGGAAAATACCCCTATAGGAATAAAAGTTTATAATCCAACAAATAAATTAAAAGGAGAATTCAAAGGAATCTACGCCAATAGAATGATGGATTATAAAAATAATCAAATAATTGTCTATCCGGGGAGTTCACTCTTAGACCAAGAATTAAAAGGAAATAATGAAAAATATCGAAAATCAGGTTTAATTGAGATTGGATTAGTCAGAAATCCAAATTCTTGCAAATTTTTAAAAACTAATCTGGGAGACATTATAAAGATAATTGGAGGCAAATGAAATGGAAAGAAGATTAATGGCTGGAGATAAGATTGCACTTATTGCCCCCTCGGCTAATCCAAAATCTCAAGGACATATAAACGAAATAGTTAAAATAATAGGGGATGAGGGTTATATTCCAGTTTATAGTGAAAACCTATTAACACAAAATAATCAAGAAAAAATAAGAGATATTGAAAAATATTTTTTAAATAAAGAAATCAAAGCTATTCTAACTTTAAGAGGAGGTTTTTCTTGTAATGAAATTTTAGAACACATAAATTATGAGATAATAAGAACTAATAATAAAATATTTATGGGTTTTTCAGATATAACTAACTTATTGATTGCTTTTTATAAAAAAGCAGGGATAAAAACAATTCATGGCCCTATTTTTTCAGAAAAAAAATATTTAGATGATTCTTTTTTGAAGTTGATTTTTTCATACTTGGAAGGGAAAATAAACCAAGAAGATATTTTTTCAAGGATGAAATTAAAAATAATAAAAAATTCTGATAAAACTCGTGGCAAAATTATGGGGGGCAATTTATTTGTTTTAAATAACCTCATTGGAACTGATTTTGAACCAAATTGGAAAGATAAAATATTATTTATTGAATCGGTTGGACTATCAAAAGAGATTATTATGTCAATATTTTATCATTTTAAACAATTAAAGATATTTGAAAAAATAAATGGGATTATACTCGGGAACATGGGAGTTAGTGAGGATATATCTAAAGAAATAGTCCAAAAGATAGTTCCTTTTAAAGGTTTTATTCTTAAAACTGAAAAATTCGGGCATCTAAACGAGAATCTTCCAATCACTCTTGGGGAAAATTTAGAGTGGAATGGCATAGATTTAAAAAAAGTTAATTAAATCCTCTTTATTAAGAAAAAAGGGGAGAACGCCCTGAACTTGCTATATATTCCCTTAAGCAGTTATAAAAATGTATCCAACGATTATTGTAAGTAAAATAACTAATAATTTTCTAAGGCAGTAAACTTTCATCATTTATCTAAGGCCTTTTAAGCCAGGTGTCGGGGGTTCAAATCCCCCTGGGGCCATACGGGATTTTTTTACAAATATAAAATTCTCACAAAGAAATTCAGAATATCTTGAAAATAATTTTAAAATAAAAATTGTTCAGGCCCGTTTATAAGAAAAGGCCTGAACAACCGTAACTCTTAACACAGGCAGGCTTAATCTGTGTTTCTAGATAGTCACTAGCATGATTTGTGATTTGAGATATGACTTGATCTAATGATGTAATCAGTTGATTTATGAATAATCTTTTTGATTAATTTTTTAATCTGATTTGTTTTCTTGTTGTCTTAAGAACTTCTTGCATTAATACAGTCCTTATTTTTTTTGATGTAATTTGTCTATCTGTTTTTGCATTTAATTGTTCTAATAGTTCTCTGGCTTTTTCTATATTATACTTCATATCCTCCTCCTTACACTTATTTTTCTTGTTTGCTTCACCAGTTTATTGTCTTTACTTTATCTTTTACTTGTTTTTTATTTCTTTAGTTTATTTTTTGATTTATCTTCTTTCCTGCCTTGTTTTTCTTTATTTAAAATGAAAATCAATGCTTCTTCATCAATAAACTCCTTTTTACAACCTATTTTTGCAGAATTTCCTCCATTGCTTTTAACTTTATCTGTATAAACTGTCTTATAACCTGATTCCATTACTAATTTCTTAGCTGTTGTGGAATTTATAGATATCATAGGATATCCATGGATATCCTATTATTTAAATGTTTTGGTAAAATTAGTGAATTTAAGCTAATTTCAAGCAAGATTGCACTTATAGTAAGATTTATAAATAATTTAGAAAAGTTTATAAACCCCCTTTTTGATTTATTTATTATTATAAAGTCGTTAAAGGTAATTATACAATTTTAAAATCAATTCATTATCTGGGGGTCCGTACGAAATTATCTGAAAAATGCACATTTTACAACCTAAACAAAGAAAATTAAAGCCAGAAGAGGTTGAAAAGCTGATTAAAAACCTGAATATTTCTCTAGCACAATTGCCTAAAATTAAGATAAAAGATCCTTCAATTATTGGAAGTTGTGAAGTTTCAGATGTAATTGAAATAGAGCGGCTTGTCGACAGTAAAAAGGCAATTTATTATAGGGTTGTTAGTGTTTGATAATTAGAGTTTAATAATCTACAACTCCGGGAAAACCAAATGAATATAGAAAAACAACAACTAAATGAAGAGCATGTTTTAGTTAAAAAATATTTAGAAGAACATAGCTTAGTTGAGTCAAATATAACTTCTTTTAATAATTTAATTGATCATAGAATGCAGGAAATTGTTGATGAATTAACAGAAAGTTTGCCAAAAGAAGATATTGAAATAAAACTTGGAAAAATTAGAGTAGGTACGCCTGATGTTATTGAAGCAGATGGGAGCACACATTTAATTACCCCTGCAGAAGCTAGAATAAGAGGATTAACCTATTCTGCTCCTGTTAATGTGGAGATAACTATCAAGCAAAATAATCAAATAGAAAGTCATGATGTTGAAATTGGAAGAATTCCTGTTATTGTTAAAAGTAAAATATGCAATCTTTCTGAAATGAGCCAGGAAGACTTAATTAAAAATTATATTGATCCTTTAGAGCCTGGAGGATATTTTATTATTAATGGTAATGAAAGAGTTATTGTAATGACTGAAGACCTTGCTGAAAATCAGCCGTTCATTGAAAAACCAAAAAATAAAAACCTAATGCTAAGATTATTTTCAAAAAGAGGAAGCTATCGTATTCCTATTACAATCACTGATAATGATGAAGGAATTGTTGGGGTAAGTTTTTCAAGATTTAAGAACATCCCAGTTATTGTCTTATTAAAAGCATTAGGATTATCAAAAGAAAGTGATATTGCACAATATATTGGCAAAGAAAATGATAGTTTAATTGTTAATTTATATGAGTATACTAATGTTCAAAACAGTAATGATGCTATGATGGCTATTGCTGAACAAACTTCACTACAAGGAACTCAAAAAGAAATTTTAGATAGGGTAAAACAAAGACTAGATTCTTATTTTCTTCCACATATTGGGTTAAGAAAAGAAGATAGGATTGAAAAAGCAATTACTTTATGTAAATTTGTAAAACAATTTTTTGTTGCAAAAGAAAGCTCAAAAAGTTTGACAGATAAGGACCATTATGCAAATAAGAGAGTCAGAATGTCAGGGGATTTGTTAGCTGATTTATTTAGGGTTAATATGAATATCTTGTTAAGGGATATTCAGCATACAATGCAAAAAATCCAAAAAAGAAAGAAATTTTATTCAATTAAAACTATAGCTAAATCTACTTTATTTACCCATCGGGTTGAGAGTGCAATTGCAACAGGTAATTGGATTGGTGAGAGAACAGGGGTTACTCAAAATATGGATAAAACTAATTATCTTGCTATTTTGTCACAACTACAAAGAGTTTCAAGCATGTTGCCTGGAGAGCAAGAAAATTTCTTAGCAAGAACTCTTCATCCAACACATTACGGTAGATTTTGTCCTGTTGAAACTCCTGAAGGAACAGAAATTGGATTAAGAAAGAACCTGGCTTTACTAGCAAAAATTTCCACAAGAGCAGATCTTTCCGACGATAAATTAATAAAAATGCTTATGGAAATTGGAATGAAAAAAGAGATGGGCAGTTCTGGTTCTGATATTTTTTTCAATGGGAGATTTATAGGGCATATGGATGATACTCAAAGATTTATAAAAGAAATAAAAGAAAAAAGAAGAAATAGTGAATTACCTATTGAGCTAAGCATAAGATATAATCAAGCACTAGATAATGTTTTCTTGTCTACTGAGGTTGGCAGGGTAATGAGGCCTTTGATTATTATAGAAAATGAAAAACCAAAATTAAGTAACGAGCATATTAAATTATTAAAAGAAGGTGCTTTAAAATGGGATGATTTGCTAAAAGAAGGAGTTATTGAGTATTTAGATGCTGCTGAAGAAGAAAATGCATTAGTTTCTTTAAGGCCTGAAGAAATAACAAGCGAGCATACCCATCTTGAAATTGATAAAATTGATTTTTTAGGGGTTGTTACTAGTTTAGTTCCTTATGCTAATTATGATCAATCATCAAGATTAAACAGGGGAAGTAAAACTCAAAAGCAGGGCCTGGGATTATATGCAGCAAATTTTTTATGTAGGATTGATACTGATGTGAGTATATTACACTATCCTCAAAGGCCAATTGTTAGAAGTTTTGTTTATGATACTTTAAATGTTCATCCTGCAGGCCAGAATGTAGTTGTTGCGGTTATGACTCATGAAGGTTATAATATGGAAGATGCGCTCATACTTAACAAGGGTTCTGTAGACAGGGGTTTGGCTAGAAGCACTTATTACCGCCCGTATACTTCTGTTGAATTAAATTATGCAGGTGGTTTGAAAGATGAGATTGTTATTCCTGAAAAAGATGTTACTGGATATAGAACTGAAGGAACATATAGATTTTTAGAAGATGATGGAGTAGTTTACCCAGAAGCCAAACTTGATGCTGGTGAAGTTGTTATTGGAAAAACAAGTCCTCCAAAGTTCTTATCAGAAGTTAGAGAAATTTCAGTCAAAGCTAAAAAAGAGGCTAGTTCAGTTATAAGGCAAGAAGAA
>CAZQKV010000052.1:0-5541 GCA_964593995.1 Candidatus Woesearchaeota archaeon | reverse complement strand
CGGGCTTCACTAATCTCGGAAAATTCAGCTTCAGGTTTATCTCCTGGCTTTAAGAATTTTTTGCAAACACCAGATTCAGAACTTGCTTCAATCCATTCAATATAATGTTCTTCTGTCATAGGATGCTCAACCTCTCCTACTTTCACTAAAATCTTTCCACCTTCTTGCTTTTCAATAACAGGAACATGTTTTTCTAATGCAGCATCTACTGTATTTTCTTCCATTAATCTCATTTGCTGTCCACAACAAACTAAAGAATCTGCTCCTTCATGAACTACTTCAATTATGTTCCCGCAAATTTCACATTTCCAAACCTGATTTACATTTGTCATCTTATTTGTTCTATTTTTTATTTTGTTTCTTAATCTGCTGATTTAATTTATTAATCTAATTGCAAACTTCACAATCATCAGCAAAACACATGCATTCTGGCTCATAATACTGCTTAGAATGCTTGCAAGAAGGACAAGTTTCAGGAGGCTCTTTTCCTACATGAATATAACCGCACTTACTGCACTTCCATCTTATTGGATTGTCTCTTTTCCAAACAGTTTCTTTTTCAACCATTTCAAGAATTTTCTTATATCTTGCTTCATGATTTTTCTCAACTTCTGCTATTTCTTTAAATAATTCAGCAGCCTTTTTATTTCCTTCTTCTTCAGCATCTTTTTGCATCTGAGGATACATTTCAGTATTTTCATAGTGTTCTCCTTCAATAGCAGCTTTAAGATTTTCAGCAGTATCTCCTATTCCTTTTAAAAGTTTGAACTCATCTTTTGCATGCTGCATCTCATTTTCAGCAGTTTCTTCAAAAATTTTAGCAATATAATGAAAACCTTGTTTTCTAGCAACTTTTGCAAAATAATCATACTTGTTTCTTGCCTGGCTTTCACCAGCAAATGCCTTTTTCAAATTTTCCTCTGTTTTTGCCATGATATTTTGTAATTTTAATACTTTAAAAGGTTTTTGATTGTGGGCTGATAAAAAGCAAAAAAACACCAAAAAACAAAACATATTTTATTATATGGTAATGTTTAAAAGTAATTAGGCATAATTAAAAACATGCCTAAACAAGATAAATGGGATATTCAAAAAAATAAAAGAAGAGCCGAGGAATTAGCAAGCTTTTTAACTCTTTGTCTAAGTAGGGAAATCACTTCAAGAAGCCCAATTTCATTAAAAGAAAAAGAGCTTAGATTAATAAACCTAAGCCCTTATTTTGGTCAATCAGAAAGTTCTTTTGGTTATAATCTTCCTAAAAATTGGAGAATGCAAGAAAAGTTTCTTATAAGAGATCTTGATACAAGCATTGATTCAGGAAGGATAGAATGCGCTGTTATCCAAATTTTAAGAGAATTAGATAATGTAGCCATTTCTCTACCAAATCTTCCATTCTTAGCAAGCATACCATCATCAATTTCAGATAGAATAATAGATCTTTCATGTTCTTCAAAAAAAACAGAAAAACTTTCTCAATTACTAGAAGATAATCCTGAAAAAATATTTTCCCCTGTACTTAAAAAGGACACTTCTACTGCGGAAATTCCTGTTTATACATCTTCTTGTGTTGAAGCAGATAAAGCATTTGAAGTGGAAGCAGGAGGGATGAAATATAGTGGAATTTATGAATTTGGCTATTATTTATTGGGAGGAATCAGGGGGCCTTTAATTAAAGAAATACAAATAATGATTGATGGTGATTTCATATTAAAAGAAGGAGCACTAATAGATTGCCCAGCTAAACCTAGAACAATAAACTCCAATTGTAGGAAACCTAAGATGCTCCAAGCCATAAATAGAATGACTTTTAGAGATGATCAAACAAATACCACCTACGAACTAACAGTAGCAAGCAGGAGCATGCTATTAAAAGAAGAAGGCTCCCCCTCTTCGTACGGGCCCCAGGGAATAAAATATAATCCTGGAGAAACCAGGGAACTTAAAAAAGCAGAGGAGATTATAGAATGGATAAAAAGAAGTAATGTTGAAGCTTAAACTTAATTCAATAAATCATCTCCGCATATACGTATCTTCCCAATTTCTGATATAAGCATCAGAAATTTCTGGCTTTCTTTTTTTGTTTTTATTTACAATCTTTCTCATAAACAACCCAACTAAAAAACCTATTCCAATCCCAGATAAATGAGCAATATGCCCTGTATCACTTGGGACAAACAAGCCAATGATTCCTCCTAATGTCCAAAAAATAGCAGCAGCAAACATTGGCATAACTAATCCAAAAGCCCAAACCATCATAAAGGGCTTTAAGATTGCTAAGCATCCAATAATCCCATAAACTGCTCCGCTTGCACCAAGACTTGAATTATAAAAATTAACACTAACAATATTAGCAATTATTCCAGATCCAAAAAACACAAGAAAAAATTTCTTGCTTCCAATCAATCTTTCTAATAAAACACCAAAAAATAACAATGCAAACAAATTATAAATCAAGTGAATCAAACTCCCATGTAAAAAGATTGCAGTTACAAATCTCCAAACTTCCCCATTTAATGCTTTGTTATTTAATACAAAAGATTCTGTAAACCCTTTAATAAAAACCTGCATTATGAAAACAACTACACAAACTATAGAAAGTTTCAAAAAATAATAATTAAACTTCTTTTTCCTCATAATAACCTTTTTATAGATTCAAACTTAATAAACTTATATATTAAAAAATGGAAAAAAGAGAATTAAGCATACCAAAAATTAAGCCTCCGAAGATTCAGTCAAAAAGGCAGAGAGTGATAAGATTCATATTTATAGTATTTTTCATAGGAATTGTTTTTATTTCAGCATCAATGTTGTCTGTTGTATTATTGGTTCCAAACATAGGATTAGTAAGAGGAGAAAATATAATTCTCGGAGCACACAGGGGAAATTCAATAGATTATATTGAAAATACAATTCCTGCATTTGAAAGTGCAGTTCAAGAAGATAAATACAAATTTATAGAATTTGATGTGCAATATACAAAAGATATGGTTCCAGTAGTTTATCATGACAGGACATTATCAAGACTTCAAAAGCAAAACTATGCTGTTGCAGATGTAACTTATGAACAATTGCAAGAAATCTCACGTTATCACATCCCAACATATGAAGAAGTTATGGAAATAGTTACTGGAAAAAAGCCCCTTGTTATAGAAATAAAACCTCAAGGAAATGAGACAAGAGATGAAATAATCGGAGACTTTCTCATACAAGATTTAAAACAAAGAGGCCTCTTAAATACAACATTAATTATCTCATTATCAAGCCCAGCTTTAAAACACATTAAAAAAGTTTCTCCAACAACAAAAACAGGAAAAGTATATTATACAGTAGAAAGCACTTTCATAGGCTCAGAATTTCTCACATCTAAATTATATGAAGAAATGGATGAATATGATATTGATTATCTGATGCTGCACGGAAGCAATCTTAGAAATTATAAAACTTTAAGAGACCTGCTTCCACAAGGGAAAGTCCTTTCTATTTGGTATTTAACAGATGAAATGTATGTTATGCAAGAAAACCTTGAATTTGGAGAAGGTATCTCAAGCTTAAAACCAAGATTAAGAGACTTGTTCTTAGAAATACTTGGAAAAAAACCAGAACCTTGTATATGGTGGTGTTAGGGGAGACGAAGAATGAGCCTAAATTTAGTAGTTTTTGGCTTGTTTTTGGATATTATAGGGGTTGCCATATTAGTTATTGTAACTATTTTTAATCCATGGTATCAAAGGAGAGAGGATTTAAAATGGTGGGAAAAAAGATATTCTTGGAGTGGTTGGAGACCCATATATAAGAATACCAAAACATTAGAATGGACAATAAAGTTGAATCGCAAAGTTATAGTGGACTGGTTTATGCCCCCTAAACATCAATGGAGCATACTTGGATTTCTATGTGTTTTAATAGGATTCTTGTTGCAATTAAAGTTTTATTTGTCTTAAGATTTCTGTTTAAAAAGTCGGCTTCAATTCTTACTATTTAAACAAAGCCATAAAAAACAGAACATTTAAAAACTATTAAATTATCAAATTATTACAATGAAAGCTAGAATATTAAAGGAAATTCAAAAGAAACCTTTGATGTCTTTTAGGGGTTATCCCCATCATTAGAATTAAAGAAAATAATTCTAGCTTAGCTTTTAATAAAAATTCTTTAAATAACAACTTTTTTATACCTAATGCTTTTTCTAATATAAATTATGGCGGATGTCGTATAACGGTTATTACGTTCGGTTGTGGTCCGAGAAAAGTGAGTTCGACTCTCACCTTCCGCTTTTGTCCCCATTGTTTCTAATATTCTTTTAAATAAATCTAATTGGAGGGTAAAATGAAAATATTTCTAATAAATAAATGTAATCTAGATTGTACATATTGTTTTAAAGATAAAAGGAGAAAACAACCAATTTTAAATGAAATTTTAAATAAGATAAAAAAAGCAAAAAAACAGGTTTTATTTAAAGGAGGAGAACCACTGTTAAGGAAGGATATTCTAAAAATACTGAAATATACAAAATCTAAAAATCTAAAAATAAGTTTAGAAACGTCAGGCATCTTGCTTAATAAAAACATCTTAAAATATGTAGATAAAATTTACTTTATTTTTGATACTTCAAATTTTGATGATTGGAAGAAAATAACAAGAAAAAAGAGAAAAGAATTTAATAAAACAATAAATGCAATAAAACTTGCAAAAAGATTAAGAAAAAAAATTTACATTGACTCGCTATTGACAAAATTAAATTTAAATTCCTTAGAACAAACACAAAAGTTTTGTAAAAAAAATAAATTAAACTTAAGGATTATTGAAATGCCTCAATCGAATTCTAAATACTGCAAATCAATAAGAGTTTCATTAAAAAATATAAAACTTCCAAAAAACAAGAATACGAGCTATATTAAATCAAAGAAAAAGTTATTAAACAAAGGAAATTTAGATAGATTATCAAAGGAGGTAAAATAAAATGACAGAACTAGTCAAGGGATTTAGAGATTATACAGGAGAAGAAGCTGAAAAAAGAGCAAAAGTAAAGCAAATTATAGAAAATACATTCAAACTCTACGGGTTTGAGCCAGCTGAAACACCAATAATTGAAGACCGTTCTTTTGTGCAAGGAGATAATGCAACAGATGAATCAGTATCTGATGTTTACAAATTAGAAGACAAAGGAAAAAGAAAGCTTGCTTTAAGATATGAATTAACATTTCCATTAAAAAGATTAATGAAAAACAAAAAACTCCCATATAAAAGATATCAAATAGGACCTGTTTTCAGAGATGAACCAGTTTCTGCAAGCAGATTTAGACAATTTATACAGTGTGATATTGATACGATTAGCTCAACAACAAAAGATGAAGCAGAAATTCTCAAAACAATTTCAGACTTATTAAATAAATTAAACATTAAATTTACAATTAATATTAATAACAGAAAACTAATAAATGAAATATTAGACCAACTAAATGTCACAGGAAACAGAAACCAGATAATTCGTGAAATAGACAAGCTTGATAAAGTGCCTGAATCTGAAGTAAGACAAAATTT
>CAZQKV010000051.1:0-5579 GCA_964593995.1 Candidatus Woesearchaeota archaeon | reverse complement strand
CAATATGATTCACATTTAAAATCTGGAAATTCCTTTGATGATCCTTTTGTTTATATATCCCTCCAGGGGTTCTGAAATAACTTTGAACTCCTTTTAAAATAATCCTATTTTTACCAGAAAGACTTTCATTATTTAAAAAACCTTCAAGATTAGTTATATTTTCAACGCCCTCAGCTAAGATTCTTTTTTCAAAGTTTTCAGTAAAAATTAATAAATTTGGTTTTTTATTCATCTTGTTTTTATTTTTTTGTTTATTTCCTAAAATTTTCCTTAAAATTACCTCAGAAAACTTTATAAGCTTTTATTTCGGAACCAAGATATTTAAAGTTTGTTATTGCATAAAACAAAAATATTTATATAATCAAAAATACGGTCAGGATTTTGAAATAATAAACCTTATATACTCAATAATCATGCTTAAATTGCAGACTAGGCTGGCGGTTTAGCTCACCGCTATTTGCAAATGAGCTTTATGCAAGCTGCAAGAGGACGAGTGATGTGTTGTTTAATAAGTCTCAATGCAAACGTTGAGGTTTTGTCCTTTTTGATCTTGCTTCTGCGAACTGGGTCAGACTTTGATCAGAGCAGCCCTAAACATGAGTTAAGATGCTTAGAGGGTAGCAAAACTGAGGATGTACTGAGGTAGCTTTTTAAGTTTCACTGAGCAAATCCTCGAGTCTGCAATTATTTTTTTATTGTTTAACGTTTGCGAATATGCAATGTTTTTCTAAAAGAAAAATTTGGGAGAGCAAAAAGGATATTGTGATGAACCTTTTAATATCTGTTCACAGAAGTTGAAATCTGCAGTAGTGGGAGAAAAGAAAATTCTTAGGTTGTATGAGTTAAAATCTCTGAGCCGGTGGGTCGTTCGATTGTTTGGGGCATCCTATAAAATTAGTTGAGGGCTTCTAGTATCTTGTGGAATAGAAAAGTTTAAATACATAAACTAATTATAATATTTAAACTAAATATTGTATATAAACAAAATGGCTACATTTACTGTATCAATTCCTGAAGAATTAAAAAAAGAAATAGATGAATATCCTGAAATAAATTGGGCAGAATATTTAAAAAAAAGATTTGCAGAAAGAATAAAAGAATTTAAGAAATTTGAAGAATTAAAAAACTCTGGAAAAATATAAATGGTGTCTATAACTTTATCTGTTGAAGAAGAATTTAAAGATCAATTAAAACAACTTTTATGGGTAAATTGGTCTGAAATTGCAAGAGAAGAGACTATTAAAAAATTAATTTTTGAAAGATTTTTGAAAACTCGGGTGATCTCAGATAAAGAGTGGAAATTTTGTGAAAGAATAGATTGGCATCCTGTTGATGAACTTCCTTTAAGAGAAGAATATATCAAAAAATTGAATAAGATAAAAAAAGAGAAAGGAATAAAATTTAAGAACATTGCTGAATTAAGAAAGATTATTGAGGTATAAAATGTATAATTATGAAGTAATGCCTGAATTACAAAGAATTCTCAACAAACTTTTTAAAAAGAATAAAATAATGTATGAACAAGTTATGAAAAAAATTGAGGAAATTATTAAAAACCCTTACCATTATAAACCATTAAAATATGGTTTGGTAGGGGAAAGAAGAGTGCATATTATGAAGTCGTTTGTTCTTAAGTATGAGATAGATGAAACAAGAAAGACAATTATTTTTTTATTTTTTGGTCATCATGATGAAGCATATAAAATATAAAGATTAAGAAAATTCTTAGTAGTATTAGTTAAAATCTCTGAGATGGTGGGAAAGTTAGCCATCCCAATTAAATTAGGAATGCGCGCGAAAGGGTTATAAAATATGGTTTGTTATTTTAATTATTAGAAAAGTATTAAGAATCAAAAAATGGTTGAAGAATATATAGATTTTAAAAAAGATAAAAAGACTGAAAATAGAATCTATAATCTCATTGATAAAATGAAAAAGAAAATAGGGATTAAAATTCCTAAAAAAAATTATCCTAAAATACTAGTAATACCAAAAAAACATGAGACTAACCCTCCTTTTTATTCCTTTGAGAAGAATATTATTTTTTTGAATGAGACAGACCTTTATTCTGGAGATGCTATTGGTGAAGAAGCAGGGCATTTTATCAGAAATTATATAATTGGAGGGAAAGGGGAAATACATACAGGAGAATATTTTGGTGCTCTTGGAAGAAAGATTTTGGAAAAGATATCAACTAATAAAGATAAATTATCATTTTTAGTTAATCAAAAATTAGGTTCAAAGAAAGATATTGTTAGAGAATTAAGAAAAAACAGACAAGGTATTAGAGACTGGAAAGAAATAGAAAAAACAGGAAATTTTCCCCAAGGAATTACTCCTGAAAAGGCAAAAGAGAATAGGGAAGAATTAGAAAAACATAGGGAAGGGAATCTTAAGCATTATAGGCCTTATGAGTTTGCTTTAACAACAAATCTAAATGAATTAAATTTAAAAGAATTATATTCTCTTCCAGATAAAGAAGTGCGTAAAAGATTTTTTAGAAAGGATAAAAAATACCGTTTAGAAAAATTAGTTTCAATAATAACCATCAGTAGTCTAACATTAAGCATACTCTTTCTCTCACCCACATTAACAGGCAACTCAATAGCAAACTTAACAACAAAAACCTCTAGCATAATTGGAGCAGGATTGTTTATTGTAGGAATAGTTGGTTCATACTTCTGGTTTAAGAAAAGATAATTATCGAGCGCACCTTCACCCAAGGGGCGGGCGGTCGAGGGTTTAAGGCTCATCTGTGATTGCGTTGAACATCGCGATTAAGAGAAGTTGAATTTTTTGGGACAAAACTTAATATTTATATACGTTAATTTACTAATTATTATATGAAAAATAAAAGAGGGCAATATTACCTACTTGCAGCAGCACTAATTATTTTAGCTTTATCAGGATTAGCAACTGTAACTACTTACTCTATTATTAAAACAAAACCAAGGACAATAACTGATTTAGGTTTAGAATTAAAAGAAGAAAGTGTAAGAATAGTAGATTATGGTATTTTTAGCAATAAAAATATCACCCAATTAATAGAAAATTTTACTAAAAAAGACTATGCTTTTTATTTTTTGAAAAAAACATATAATACAAGTGTTGTTTTTGTTTATGGTAATAAAACTGAATTATATGGTTTACAATACACACCTCAAGCTACTGGAACAATTTCTGCAAGTATTGGAGGAGGAACAAACTGGAATGTTGTGGATGTATATGTTAATAAAACAAAAATCAATGTTTTTGGTGAAAGTGTTGATGTTAGTTTATTAGGCAAGGAATATAATTTTAAATTAAAAGATAATGAAATGTTTTATTTTGTAATAGCACAGGAAAAAGAAGATGAGATGTATATTGAGAAAAATTAATAGGAAAAAAGCAGTCAGCTTAATGGTCTCTTATGTTTTGCTAGTTGCAATAGTTCTTACAGTTTCTATTGGCGTTTTTGTATTTTTAAAACTTGTTTCAAATATTGAGCCTGTTACAGACTGCAAGGAGGGAACTTCATTAATATTAGAAAGCACAGAATGTGAAGGCAAGATAAACCTTTTATTAAGAAATAATGGGAGATTTAGTGTAGAAGGAGTTATTCTTACTGTAGGAAATAATTTAAGTAATGCTCCAATTTATCTTTTAATGCCAGATTCTTCAGGAGGTTATATGCAAGGGCATTATCTTTTCCCAAGTAAATTAAAACCTGGTGAAGTTGCTTATGCTAATTTTACAAACAATTGGATAAATCAAAGCAGTGATAATTTCTTGCCTGGAAAAATTTGGTTTGACTTTATTGAAACAATAAAAATACAACCATATATCACATCCAAGGGAGAGATAGTTCCTTGTTCAGCTTCTGCAATAGAGCAGGATATTCAAGAATGCAGAATATCATCATAATAGTAAAGTATTTATATAAAAAATTATAATAAGAAATATGAAAGTGCGTAAAAAAAGAGGTTTAGATAAAAAAGCTGTTAGCCCAGTTATTGCAACAGTTTTGCTTATTTTAATAGTTTTAATATTAGCTTTAATAATACTTATTTGGTCTATGGGGTTTCTTAAAGAAGCTGTTGTAAAAGAAATTGATGGAAATAAAAAAAGAGTGAATGAATTTTGCGGGGAAGTTAAAATGCAGAAAATCCTAAATCCTGATGGAACATTTGGATTTGCTAATCTTGGAAGAATTCCTATTTATGCTATTAATTTAAAGGTTGTTGAAAAAGGAACTGGAAGTTCTGAAACATATGAAATTGGTAAATCAAAAGGAGGGAGAGTAAATCCAGGGGTTTCCACAATTATAAGAGGATATAATTATGATAGTTATGAAAAAGTGACTTTAATCCCTGTTTTAATTGGGACTCATAAATCAGGAGGCTTAAGAGACTTTGAGTGCCCAGAAAGAAATGGTTTAATAATTTAATTTCAGAAAATGTTAAATAAAATTTAAAATGATAAATAAAAAATCTCAATCACAAGTTGTTGCAACAGTTCTCTTAATTTTAATAGTAGTTATTTCTGTCATGGTTGTTATGGCTTTTGTTGTTCCTTTTGTAAGAGATGCCTTAAAAAATGATTGTTATAAAGTTTCTGGGCAAATTGAATTTAGAAACAGCCCTATTTATACTTGTTGGAATAGTACTAACAAGAGTGTGAATGTTCAGATTCACTTAGGAGATTTAGGCAATACTTCAATAAAAGGATTTCAAGTAAATTTAGGAAAAGATGATGGCTCAACAGATTCTTATGAAATATATCCAGAAACACCAGATGATGTCACAATGTATGGAGGAGCGAGTACTATAAAGCTTCCTACTAAAAATGGAGAAAGGACTTATACATTAGGGAATGAAAGCATTACTTCAAAACCAACAAAACTTGAATTAAGTCCAATCCTGCCTGGAGATAAAAGATGTGGCACTGAATCTGTAATAACTCCAGTTCCAGAATGTGAAATTCTTTCTTAAAATGTTATGTAAAAAGGAAACTAAAGGACAAGTATGGGTAGAAACCGCAATATATACTTTGATAGGCTTAACAATAATTGCTATTTTGTTAGCAATTGCTAATCCTCAAATTCAAAAAATAAAAACAAAAAGCATTATCAGCCAAACAACAAGTGTGTTAAGTAATTTAGACAAGGAAATTTCTGAAATTTCAGAATCTGCTCCAGGAAATTCAAGGGTTGTTCCTATTTCATTAGGAAAAGGAAAAATCAATATTAATTCTGAAAATGACTCTATTATTTATGTTTTAGAAGACACTAATTTAGAGTATAGTGAGCCAGGAATTGATGTTGATGAAGGGAAACTAATTATAAGAACTGAAGAATATGGTTCTGGATTTAATGTATTTCTTATCTTAGATTATAAAAACAAAATAAATATTAGTTATAAAGGAGTAGAAAATTCATATGTATTGCAAGCAGGAACAACCCCTTACAAGCTTGTTATACAGCATATAGAAACTGAAAATATTAATGCTAATCCAAATATTGATTTTGATTTAATCTAGTAAAACTGAGCGTGTCTAACAATTAGCACTATTTCTTTATTATTAATCCTTATCAATAACTT